>SXMI01000063.1 GCA_005777415.1 Actinomycetota bacterium
GATCGCCTCGGGCTCGTTCTTCCTCTACGGGTGGCGACTCCTCGAGGTGGGGGTGATCGACGCATCGAACGTCGGTCCGCTCATCGCCATCGTCACCGTCGGGATCTGCGTCGGGTTCCTCCCGTTCAACTTCAACCCGGCGTCGATCTTCATGGGGGACAGCGGCGCCCTCATGCTCGGCCTGCTGCTCGCCGCGTCCACCATGGCCGTCGGCGGCCAGTCCGACGACCCGTTCTCGGGTCAGTCCTGGTTCTTCTTCGCCCCGCTCGTCATCCCGCTGCTGATCCTCGGGGTCCCGTTGCTCGACACGGTGCTCGCCATCGTCCGTCGGGTGACCAGCCGCTCCGGCGTGGCGACGGCGGACAAGGAGCACCTCCACCACCGGCTGGTGGAGATGGGGCACGGCCAGCGACGGACCGTCGTGATCCTGTGGTGCTGGACGGCCCTGTTGTCTGGCTTCGTGCTGGTGCCCGTCTACACCGGCCGCGGGAACGGGATCATCCCGCTGGTGATCGCCGCCCTCGCCCTGGGCCTGTTCACGATGATCGCCCCGCGCTGGCGGGCGCGGCAGGCCGCCGTCGGCTGAGGTCGCCGGGCCCCGGAGAACCGGCTCAGTCGAGTCCGACGGTCCGGGTGTCGCGCCCGGAGCGGACGACGGTCCCCGGGGTGGCTCCGGTGGCCACACCGTCGCGGACGACCTCGACGCCACCGACCCAGACCCGGCGCACGCCGACGGAGCCTGCGAACAGCCGGCTCGTCCCACCGGGCAGGTCGTCGACCAGCGTCAGGAGTTCGGAGTCGACCGTCTCGGGGTCGAACAGGACCAGGTCGGCGTGCGCCCCCGGGGCGACCACGCCCCGGTCGACCAGGCCGAAGAGTTCGGCGGGCACGGTCGTCAGCATGCGCACCGCGTCCTCCAACGTCGTCAGCCGCCGCCCGCGGAGGCAGTCGGCCAGGAAGCGCGTCGGGTAGTTGGCGCCCTGCATGCGGTCCAGGTGCGCGCCGGCGTCGGAGCCGCCGAGCATGACGGACGGGTGCTGCCAGGCCTGGCGGCGCAGCTCCCAGGACTCGGGGTCGTTGTCGGTGGCACCGGGCCAGAGCACGGTGCGCAGCTCGTCGGCGAGCACGATGTCGAGGAGCGTGTCGAACGGTCTCGTCCCCCGCTCGGCGGCGATGTCGCCGACACGCCGCCCGCTCAGCCCGTCGTTCTCCTCGGCGAACGTGTCGCCGATCACGTAGCCGTCCCAGCCGGTGAGTCGGGCGAAGACGCCGGCATCGGGTGACGCGGCCCGCTCCTCCATGAACCGCCGGGTCGCCGGGTCGGCCAGCCGCTCCATGCGCTCCGGGACCGGCAGGCCCAGGATCTCGTTCCAGTCCGGCATCATGTTGAGGGCGCAGTAGTTCAGGAAGCTCATGTTCATGCCCACGATCACGGGCATGGTCAGCGCCACGACCCGGGCGCCCTCGTCGCGGCACCGGTCCATGGCGGCGAGCTGGTTGCGGTACCGCTCCGGCGCGTGCGAGTCGACGGTGAGGACGTTCCAGTTGAGCGGCCGCCCGCCGGCCCGGGAGAACTCGATCATGAAGTCGACCTCGTCGTCGTCGAAGCCGTCGAGGCACCCGTCCGACGCGAACTCGAGCGTCGTGCCCTCGTGCTCCGAGACGACCCGGGCCAGGGCGAGGAGCTCCTCGACGGTCGCCCGCCGGGACGCCACCGGCACCCCGTCGCCGTCGGAGTGCGTCCGGGCCCGGGTGGTCGAGAACCCGAGCCCGCCGGCCCGCAGGGACTCGGCGAGCAGGTCCCGCATGGCGTCGAGCTGCTCCGGGGTCGCATCCGCCGTCGTGGCGTCGCCGCCCATCACCACCCGGCGCAGGGCGCAGTGGCCGACCAGGAAGCCGGCGTTGACGCCGAGGTTCCCCTCGAGCCGGTCGAGGTACTCCCCGAAGCTCGACCAGTTCCAGTCGATCCCCTGCTCGAGCGCCGCCAGTGGCATGCCCTCGACCTTGGCCATCATCCGGCGCACGTAGTCACCGTCGCCGGGGGTGAGGGGCGCCAGGGTGAAGCCGCAGTTGCCCGCCACCACGGTGGTGACCCCGTGGAGGGCCGACGGCGAGGCCGTCGGGTCCCAGAAGAGCTGGGCGTCGTAGTGCGTGTGCGGGTCGACGAACCCGGGAGCCAGCACGCCGCCCGTGGCGTCGAACGCCTCGGCCCCGCCGGCCGGCACCTCCCCGGGGTCGGTGACGGCGGCGATGCGGCCGCCGGCGACGACCACGTCGGCGACCCGGCCGGGCGCACCCGTGCCGTCGACGACGGTCGCGTTGCGGATGATCAGGTCGGTGCTGGGCTGGTCCACGTGGGGTCCTCACTCGCTCGACGGCCGGTCGACACTCTGGCAGATGGTGCCGCGTGGCGACGAGCCGCGACGTCATCGGGGCCGATCGCACCCGGGCGACATCGTCCGCTCTGACCGCCGTCACCCGCCCGACCCGTGCTAGACACCAGCCAGGGACACTCATGTCGCAGACCACCACGGGGGATTCCATGTCGCGCACCGCCATCCAGCGCAGCCTGCTCGCACTGCTCGCCGCCGTTGCGCTCGTCGCCGCCGCCTGCGGCGCGTCGGGCGACGAGCCCGCCACCGGCGGCGAGGGCGGCGGGTCCGAGGAGTCGACCACGACGGTCGCCGAGGCGACGGGCGCCTCCTGGGGCGACCTGAGCAACCTCTGCGGTCCGGGCGAGGCCACCGTGGCCCCGGGCGAGGGGACGAGCGCTCCGGGCACCATCAACATCGCCGTGGCCAGCGACCGGGGCTCCGAGATCCGGCCCGGCCTCAACAAGGAGCTCTGGGACGCGTCGGTGGCGTTCTCCGAGTGGTGCAACGCCGCCGGGGGCATCCAGGGTCTGCAGATCGAGCTGATCGACGCCGACGGCAAGCTCTTCGAGGTCGAGTCGGTCATGACCACCATCTGCACCGACGCCTTCGCCATGGTGGGCGGGGCGTTCACCCAGGACGACCTCGAGTTCAGCGGCAAGCCCGGCTCGGACTTCCACCAGTGCAACATGATCGACATCCCCGGCTTCGCCGTCTCGCCCCTGAAGGGCCTGTCGAACGGCCAGGTCCAGGCCGTGCCGAACCCGCCGACGAAGAAGTCGACGGCCTGGCTCATCGACTTCAAGAAGGTCGAGCCCGAGGACTCCAAGAAGAACATCGTCGTCTACGGCGAGCTGCCGTCCCTGCAGGTCGTCAAGACCCAGTACGACGCGGCCGTCCAGCAGGTCGGCGGGATCGAACAGCTCCCGGCCCTGCCCTACCCGGTGACCGGACTGTCCGACTGGACCCCGCTGGCCCAGAAGGTCAAGGACTCGGGCGCCACCTCGCTCTACTGGATCGGTGAGCCGAGCAACGCCGCCAACCTGTTCAAGGCGCTGAGCGACCAGGGCTGGCAGGGGACGATCATCAACGAGACGAACATCTACGACCCGCTGGCGTTCTCCGCCGGGAACACCGCGGCCGAGGGCATCATCGTGCGGACCTCGTACCACCCGTTCGAGGAGGCCGACCGCTGGCCGGCCGTTCAACAGTACCTCGACAACCTGAAGCAGTTCGTCCCGGACGGGAAGGTCGCCTCGCTGGGCCTGCAGTCGACCTCGGCCTGGCTGTTGTTCGTGACCGCCGCCAACACCTGTGCCGAGAAGAACGACAACGTGATCGACCGCACCTGCGTCATCACCGAGGCCGAGGCCGTCACCGAGTGGACGGGCGGCGGCATGCACTCCCCGTCGGACCCGGGTCGTGAGGTGCCCGCCGAGTGCGGTCTGCTGCTCGTGGCCAGGAACGGCACCTGGGAGCGGCTCTACCCGGAGATCGGCGGCACCGATGACGACCAGGACGGCTTCCACTGCCCGCCCGACTCGATCGCCACGGTGACCGAGGACCTGGGGGTCGAGGCCAAGATCAACCCGAAGTACCCGAGCTGACCGACGTCCGCGACCTGACCTGAGGCCTGGCCGACCGGCGCATGGACAAGTTCCTCACGTTCACCATCGCCGGGCTGTCCTCGGCGGCGATCTACGCCATCGCCGCCTCCGGGCTGGTGGTGACGTACACGACCTCGGGCATCTTCAACTTCGCCCACGGGGCGTTCGGGATGATGGCGGCGTTCACCTACTGGCAGGTCCACGTCGCCTGGGCGGTGCCGACCATCCCGGCGGTGATCCTGGTCGTGTTCGTGATCGCCCCGTTGTTCGGGGCGGTGATCGAGCGCGTCATCATGCGGGGGATCGAGGGGGCCTCCGACGTCGTCAAGATCGTCGTGACGGTCAGCCTCATGGTCGCACTGCTGGGACTGGCCCAGGTGATCTGGCCCCAGACCGAGTCCAGACCGGTCCCGCCGTTCTTCGAGGGCCGGTTCCTGGAGATCGCCGGGGTGCGCGTGTCCTGGTCCCGCATCCTGGCGCTGGTGGTGGCGGGGTTGGTCGCCGTCGGCCTGCGGCTGCTGTTCACCCGGACGCGGCTCGGCATCGCCATGCGGGCCGTGGTCGACGACCGATCGCTGCTGCAGTTGAACGGCGGTCGACCGGGTCGCACCGCCATGTTGTCCTGGGGGCTGGGTGCCGGCCTGGCCGCCGTGTCGGGCGTCCTGTACTCGACCGAGCAGACCCTGTCGGCGGTCACGCTCACCCTGCTGGTCGTCAACACCTACGCCGTCGCCGTGGTCGGGCGGCTGCGGAGCCTGCCGGGAGCGTTCCTCGGGGCCGTGATCCTGGGCCTGGCCCAGTCCTACGTCACCGGCTACATCAACCCCGACCTCACCGTCGGGCCGATCGCACTCGGAAACCTGGCGGCGGCACTGCCGGCGGTCATGTTGTTCACGGTGCTGCTGCTCCAGCCCGAGGCCCGGCTGCGCTCGCACAGCGTCGCCCGGCCCCGGGCACCGATCCCGGTGCCGTCACAGGTCACCGCCGTCGTGGGCGGGGTCGCCCTGGTGCTGGTCATGGCGGCCGTCGGCTCGTTGGTCTCGCCGGCCGACCTGGTCCTCCTCACCAAGGGCGCCGGGTTCGCCCTGGTGACGCTGTCCCTGGTCCCCCTGACCGGGTACGCCGGCCAGATCTCGCTCGCGCAGATGACGTTCGTGGGCATCGGCGCGGTCGCCATGGCGGCCTGGGGGGCGAACGGATCCCCGCTTGCCGTGGCGGCCTCGATCGCCCTGTGCGCAGTGATCGGCGCCGTCGTCGCGCTCCCGGCCCTGCGGCTGTCGGGGATCGACCTGGCGCTGGCCACGGCGGCGTTCGCCCTCTTCTGCACGGCGATGTTCTTCAACCAGCAGGAGATCGTCCCGAGCGGGTCGGTGCAGGTGCCGCCGCTGTCGCTCGGGCCGTTCACCGCCAACACCGACTACCGGCAGCTGGTGCTCCTGGGGGTGCTGTTCGCGCTCGCAGGGAACCTGTTGGTCTGGCTGCGTCGGAGCTCCTGGGGGCGGCGACTGACCGCCATGAAGGACTCGCCGGTGGCCTGTGCCACGCTCGGACTCAACCTGACCTCGACCAAGGTCGGGGTCTTCGCCCTGTCGGCGGCGATCGCCGGGGCCGGAGGGGCCCTGGCGGGTCGGACGTTCACCGCCGACAGCTTCTCGCTGCCGGCCTCGCTGCCGGTCACCATGCTGGCGGTGGTCGGTGGCATCGGGTCGATCGCCGGCGCCTTCATCGGGGGGCTGCTGCTGGGGGCCATCCCGATCGCCTCGACCATCTTCGCCGCCAACGCCATCGGCGTGTTCCGGTTCGTGGCCATCCCGGTGCGGGACGTCCTGGCGTTCACGCCCGGCCTCATGGGGATCTCGTTGGGGCGCGAACCCGACGGGGCCGCACCGCAGATCGCGGTCGGCTACCGGGCGGTCGGCCGGTCCGCCGCCGCCCTGGTGGTCACGGCGGCGGGGTCGGTCGCGCTGTGGCTCGCCGCCCGGACGGGGATCATCCCCAAGTGGTCGTTCGTCGCCGCCCTGCTGGTGTTCGTGGTGGCCGCCGTGCCGCTGCTGCCGCTCGTCCTCAGCCCCGAGGTCCCCGAGGACACCGCCGAGCCGCCCCGCCGTCTGGCCTGTGGCCTGTGGCTGCTGGTGGCGACGGTCGCTGCCGCCCTCATCCCGTGGGCCGACCGGATCACCTCCAACGGCGTGCGGCTCGTCCTGATCATCGCCACGGCCGCCCTGTCGGCCCGGGTGGCCATCGGCGTGCTCGGCGTCACGCCCGAGCAACTCCGTCGTCCGGTGGCCCCGTCACCCGACCTGGTCGGCGTGGACCGGCCGATGCTGCGGTCGGACGCGGTCGAGGCCACCCGGCTCATGGGCATGTCCGAGGACGACTTCGAGGCCGAGGTCGCGTCGTTGCGGCCCGCCGAGGCCCTCCGATGAGGCGGGTGCTCCGGTGAGCGGTTGGTCCGTCCCGACCCCGGCCGCACCGGCGGCGGCGCCCGTGGTGCCGCCGACCCTGCAGGTCGAGGGACTGAGTGTCCGCTTCGGCGGACACCTGGCGGTGAGCGACGTGTCGCTGGCGGTCCGACCCGGCCGGATCTCCGGACTGATCGGCCCGACCGGTGCCGGCAAGACCACGACGTTCAACGCCATCTGCGGGGTGACCACGCCGACGTCGGGCCGGGTCCTGCTCGAGGGGGACGACATCTCCCGGCTGGGCACCCACCAGCGCGCCCGCCGCGGGATCGGTCGGACGTTCCAGCGCCTCGAGGTGTTCTCGTCGTTGTCCGTCGCCGACAACGTGCGGGTGGGCCAGGAGATCCGCGCCGGATGGTCCCGCCGACGCCGTCCGGCACCGCAGTTCCTGGCCGCCGGCGCCGGTGCCGATCCGGAGGGAATCGGCCCGGCCGACGAGGTCGACCTGATCGTCGACCGTCTGGGGCTCGCCCCCGTGGCCGACGTACCGGTCGGATCGCTGCCGACCGGTCAGGCCCGGAAGGTGGAGTTGGGTCGGGCGCTGGCGGCGCGACCGAGGGTGCTGCTGCTCGACGAGCCGGCCTCGGGGCTGGACGACCTGGAGTCCGAGGACCTGGGGCGGCTGCTCGGTGACCTGGCGACCGCCGGACTGGGCGTGCTCCTCGTCGAGCACGACGTGGCGCTGGTCATGCGGGTGTGCGCCGATCTGTCGGTGCTGAACTTCGGTCAGCTCATCGCCTCGGGCACCCCCGAGGAGGTGCAGTCGAACCGGGCGGTGCTCGACGCGTACCTGGGTGGTGGCGGCGACGAGGCGTCGGCCGCTGCGGCCGCCGTGGCGGCGGGCGTCGAGGTCGGACCGGGTGATCCGGGAGCGCTCCGGTGAGCGAGCCGCTGCTCGAGCTCCGCGACATCCGTGCCGGGTACGGCTCGATCGAGGTGCTGCACGGGGTCGATCTGGTCGTTCCGCCCTCGTCGGTGGTGGCGCTCCTCGGGCCGAACGGGGCCGGCAAGACGACCACCCTGTCCGTGGCCTGCGGCCTGGTGCAGCCCACGGCCGGGTCCGTGCTCGTCGCCGGACGGAACGTGGTCGGCGTGGCCCCGGAGCTGCTCGCGCAACGGGGCGTGGCGACCATCCCCGAGGGCCGCGGCATCTTCCCGAACCTGACGGTGCGCGAGAACCTGCAGATGGCGACGTTCGCCGGGGTGAGCCTGCGGCAGGTGGAGGAGGTCGCCTACGGGCGGTTCCCCCGGCTGGCGGAGCGTCGGGGTCAGGTGGCGGGCACGCTCTCGGGCGGCGAGCAGC
>SXMI01000064.1 GCA_005777415.1 Actinomycetota bacterium
GCCGACACCGGAGACGACGATCACGTACTCCTATCTGGATGGGGTCCCGACGCGCATCCCGCTGACGATCGACCTGCCGACCGGACTGGTCGACCCCGCCGACGTCATCGTCGACCTGGGCGTCGGCCCGATCGCCGAGGAACTCCGGTCGCTCGGTCTGCCGGCGACCCCCGACTTCGCCGCCTGGGGCGAGGGGCTGCGGGGCACGTTCATGGTGCCCGAGGCCGTGGACGGGGCGTGAGGTGCAGGACCTCCTGACGAAGGTCGTTCCGCTCGCGCTGGGGGCGGCGGTGAGCCCCACGGTGCTCGGCCTGGAGCTGTTGATCTTCTCGTCGCCGAAGCGACCCGTCGCCCGGGGTGCCGCGTACGTCGCGGGCACGCTGGTCGTGCTCAGCGGTCTGACGGTCATGGGGCTGGTGGTGACGAACCACGGCACCGGTCTGGGCACCTCGGCCAACCCGGTCACCCGTGCGATCGACGGGACGCTCGGGTTCCTGCTGCTGCTCCTGGCGCTGCACACGGGCCTGAAGGCGGTCACCACCGACCGCGACCGCCCCGACGACCCGGCGGCGACCGCCGGATCGCCCCGCTTCGCCTCGCCCGGGGCTGCGTTCGTGCTCGGCATCGTGATGATGCTGTCGAACTTCTCGACGATCCTGCTCTACCTGCCGGCGATGCGTGCGGTGACGGCCTCGCCCGCGCCGCGGGCCGATCAGGTCGTGGCGGTGGTGCTGGCGTTCCTCATCACGGCGAGCCCGATCATCGCCCCGCTCGTGCTGCGCCTGGTCGCGCCGGGACCGTCGGCAGGCTGGTTCGAGTCGCTCCACCGCCTCGTGACCCGCTACCAGACGCAGCTCGCCGTGGGCATCGAGGTGATCTTCGGCGTCTACCTGCTGGTCAAGGCCGTGCGCGGCTGATCGTCCCTCCGGGTGCGGCCCGGGGTCAGTCGCCGTCGGCCGGACGCCGGCGGTCACGCTTCTGCTGGGATCGTCGTCGCTTCGCCTCGAGCCGCCGGGTCTGGGAGGCAGCGGTCGGTCGGGTCGCCCGGCGGGGTCGACGCACGGCGAGCGCGTTGCGGAGGAGGGCTGCGAGCCGTCGTCGGGCCAGCTGGCGGTTGCGGGTCTGCGAACGCTCCTCGCCGGCGACGACGACCACCCGGTCGCCGAAGCGGGACAGGAGCCTCGCCCGATCGGCGTCGCGCAGGCCGCTGCAGGTCCGCAGGTCCACGCTGAGCTCGACACGGGTCTGGGACCGGTTGGCGTGCTGTCCGCCGGGTCCGCCCGAGGTCGTGAAGCGCTCCACCAGGTCGTGGCCGCGGATGCGGACCCGCCCGTCGACCACGAGGTCCTCGGTGGGTTCGCTCACGGCGGGAGAGTACCGTCCGACCCGTGGCCGCCGTCGACCGTCTCGAGCCCGCAGCACGCGCCTATCTGGACCTGCTCGCAGGGTGTCTCACCCGTGAGCTGTTCCTGGACCAGGAGTGGTGGGACGCGGACCTGCGCGAGTGGCCCGGCGATGTCGAGGCCCTGCGCGCCGAGCTGCGAGCGCGCGGGTGGCGGATCGTCCGGAGGTCGGATCCGGCTGCCCGGGCCGAGGGTCGGGACTGGCCGCCGACGGCCGAGACGATGGTGGGCACGGCCCGGACGTCCAACGTGGTCGACTGCTGCGTGGAGGCCGTCCTGGACGGCGTGCCGGGTGACTTCGCCGAGACGGGCGTGTGGCGCGGCGGGACGACGATCCTCATGCGGGGCGTGCTGCGGGCCTTGGACGACCGCGACCGGCGGGTGTGGGTCGCCGACTCCTTCGAGGGGCTGCCCGCACCGGCCCCGGACGCCCACCCGACCGATGCCGCCATCGACTGGTCACACGTCGAGGTGCTGAAGGTGGGCGCCGACGAGGTGCGGTCGAACTTCGCCCGGTACGGCCTGCTCGACGACCGGGTCCGGTTCCTCGAGGGCTGGTTCGCCGACACGCTCCCCGGAGCACCGATCGAGCAGCTCGCCGTCCTGCGGCTCGACGGGGACCTCTACGGCTCGACCATGGACGCGCTGCGCGCGCTCGAGCCGAAGGTCGCTCCCGGAGGTTTCGTGATCGTCGACGACTACGGCGGATGGGAGCCGTGCCGGACGGCGGTCGAGGACTACCGGGCGGAGCACGGGATCACGGCGGAGATCCACGCCGTGGACTGGACCGGCGTCTGGTGGCGCAAGCCCTGAGTCGCTGTCTCCGCTGACTCCCGGGCCGGGCCTGGCTCCGGCGGCGGCGCTCAAGGCCGGGCGGTCCCGGCGCCGATGGGAACCGGGTGTCAGGACCCACCACCCGCGGATCGACCCGCCGTCCCGGCCGACGTCGCCACCCGGCCCGACGGAGCCGGCGGGTGGTCGCCGCGGCGAGCGGTGCCTCGTGCGCCGGACTGGTGGCGGTGCTCGCCGGAGGTGCGGGCGCCCAGGGTGTGACCACGACCTCGCCCCCCGACCTGGGGTTGCCGACCGCAGCGGTCCGACCGCTGTCGGTCGGTGCCTCGGGTGCACCGGAGATCCGAGTCGACGCATCGGCGCCGTCGCCGGCCGTCCCCCCGACGACGGCCCTGCCCCCCGTGCCGGTGGTGGTCCCCCCGGTCGGGCCGGCCGGGCTCGTTCCCGAACCCGCTCGGCCGGACCCGGTCACCCGGGGGCCGGCACCGCCCGGACCACCGGCGACGGCGGCCCCGGTCGGCCCGGTCACCGCCCC
>SXMI01000065.1 GCA_005777415.1 Actinomycetota bacterium
GAGCTACATGCATATGCATGTAGCTCGCACCACAAAGCGGGAAGTGTGGGAAGTGTGGGAAGTGTGGGAGGTGTGGGAAGTGTGGGAAGGGTGGGGTGCGCTGAGCGGTGAGGGGAGAGTCAGGCCTGGGAGCGGGAGATTCCCGCGGATCGCAGCACGGCTGCGGGCACGCCGACCTCACGCCACGCGCCGTAGGAGATCCCCTTGCGCTCGCCGTACGAGGCGGCGACCGCCACGAACTCGGCCTCGGCAGCGCCGATGTCCTCCTGCTCGCCCAGCCGCTCGAGCTCCTCGAGGAGGTCGAGCCGTTCCTGGACCAGGCTGAGTCGCTTGACGACGTCCGCCTCGACGAGCTGTCGGTCGATGACGTCGAGCCGCTTCGTGATCGACTCCGGCGTGCGCTTGCGGCCCCGCTTGGGACGGTTGCGCTCCAGGGCCTCGAGGTAGTGCTTGACCGCCCGACTCTCGGTCCGACCGGCGGCGATCGCCGCCTTGTGCTCGGAGGTCATGGTGCGTGATTTCTTGGTTGCCATCTCCGCAGCATTGTCGCGTGTCGCACGAGACGCAACATTGCTCCAACCTTCCGACCATTCAGGTCAAATCGAACGGGTTGATTCAGTCAATTCCGGAGGCGCGACTTCGACTGCTATCGGGGTCGGGGTCGCCCCGTCCGACCGGTCCCGGCCCAGACGGTAGGTTCGAACCCATGTCGAGCGACGTCGATCTGCGACCACCGGACGACACCCACCGAGCGCTGGGGCTGACCGACGACGAGTACGTCCGGATCTGCGAGACGCTCGGTCGCCAACCGAACCACCTCGAGCTCGCCATGTACTCCGTCATGTGGTCGGAGCACTGCAGCTACAAGAGCAGCCGGATCCACCTCCGTCGATTCCCGACGGAGGCCCCGTGGGTGCTGGTCGGACCGGGCGAGGGCGCGGGCGTCGTCGACGTCGGCGACGGGATCGCGGCGGCGCTGCGGATCGAGAGCCACAACCACCCGTCGGCCATCGAGCCCTACCAGGGTGCGGCCACCGGGGTGGGTGGCATCCTCCGCGACATCTTCTCGGTCGGCGCCCGGCCGATCGCCGTGATGGATCCGCTGCGGTTCGGACCGCTCGACGACGCCCGGGCCCGGTGGGTGGCCGAGGGAGTGGTGTCGGGGATCTCCGGGTACGGCAACTCGGTCGGCGTCCCGACCATCGGCGGCGAGACGGTCTTCGACGAGACCTACGCCGGCAACCCGCTGGTGAACGTCCTGTGCCTCGGCCTGATGCCGACGGAGCGGCTGGTGCTCGGTCGCGCCGAGGGTGTCGGCAACCTGGCGGTCCTGCTCGGATCGACGACCGGCCGTGACGGCATCGGTGGCGTGTCCGTGCTCGCCTCGGCCGGCTTCGGCGACGACGAGGCGGACGCCGACAAGCGCCCGAGCGTGCAGGTCGGCGATCCGTTCGAGGAGAAGCGGCTGATCGAGGCCTGCCTGGAACTCCTGGACCGGGACCTCGCCGTCGGCGTGCAGGATCTGGGGGGCGCGGGCATCACCTGCGCAACCTCGGAGACGGCGGCCAAGGGCGGCGCCGGGATGGACGTCCAGGTGGGTGAGGTGCCCCGCCGCCAGCCGCACATGGAGCCCTTCGAGGTGATGACCTCGGAATCCCAGGAGCGGATGCTGGCGATCGTCACGCCGGACCGTCTGGACGAGGTCCTCGAGATCGCCGCTCGCTGGGAGGTCCGGGCGACGGTGATCGGCGAGGTCACGGGCTCGGGACGGCTCCGGATCGTGGACGAGAACGGCGCGGTGCTCGCCGACGTCCCGGCCAAGTCCCTCGAGGAGGATGCGCCCCTCTACGACCGTCCGCGTTCCGCCCCGGAGGATCTGGCCGAGCGACGGGCCGACCGGGCGAGCTCGCTCCCGGCCCCGGCCGACGCCGGAGCGGACCTGCTGGCGATGCTCGTCGACACCAGTTGGGTGTGGTCCCAGTACGACCACCAGCTGTTCCTCAACACGGTCGTCGGCCCCGGCGGTGACGCGGCCGTGCTCCGCCTGAAGCATCCGACGACCGGTCAGGACACGGGCCGGGGCCTGGCGCTGACGACCGACGGCAACCACCTCTGGTGTGCCGTCGACCCGCGGGTCGGCAGTGCCGCCACGATGGTCGAGTCGGTGATGAACCTGGCCGTGGCGGGCGCCCGACCGGTGGCCATGGTCAACTGCATGAACTTCGGCAACCCGGAGCACCCCGAGGTCATGTGGCAGTTCTCCGAGAGCGTGGACGGGCTGTCCGAGGCGCTCCGGGCCTTCGACGTGCCGTGCATCGGTGGCAACGTGAGCCTCTACAACGAGTCGCGTGGCCGTGACATCGACCCCACGCCGATCATCGGGGTGCTCGGCGTCGTCGACAGCCTGGACCGGGTGCCGCCGCCGGCGGCGCTGGTCGACGGCGGCCGGTTGATCCTGGTCGGCGAGACCGACCCCGTGCTCGACGGGTCGCTCTGGGCAGCCCGGGCCGGCCACCGTGGTCGTGGTCAGCTGCCTGCGGTGGACCTGGACGCCGCCGTCGCCGTGGCCGACGCAGTGCGTGAGCTGGTGACGAGCGGTCTGGTGCTCGGCGCGCACGACGTGAGTCAGGGTGGTCTGGCCCTGGCGCTCGCCGAGATGGCGGTCCGCGGTGGCGTGGGCTGCACGGTCGCCCGTGTGCCCGACCACGCTGCGCTGTTCTCGGAGTCGCCGGGTCGGGTGGTGCTCTGCGTCGAGGCCGATCGGGCCCGAGCGGTGCTGGACGTGCTCGAGGCCCGTGGCGTCGCCCACTCCCGGATCGGCGTCGCCGGCGGCGATCGTCTGGTGGTGCAGGGACAGCTCGACCTGTCCCTCGAGGCGGCCACGACCGCCTGGCGCGACCAGCTCCCGGCCGCGCTCGGCGGCGGGACGACCCAGGGCTGATCGCCCGGCGCCGGTGGTCGTCGGCCGGTTCGCGCCCAGCCCCAGCGGACCGCTGCACCTGGGGAACCTGCGGACGGCGGCGCTGGCGTGGTGCGCGGCTCGTTCGGTCGGTGGTGGATTCCTGGTCCGGATGGAGGACCTGACGACCGGCGCCGCTGCGACCGAGGAGACCGGACAGCTGCGTGACCTGGCTCGGCTGGGCCTGGACCACGACGGTCCCGTCGTCCGGCAGTCCGAGCGGACGGACCGCTACGCCGCCGCCCTCGAGTACCTCGTGGGTTCCGGCCTGACCTACGAGTGCTTCTGCTCCCGCCGGGAGGTCCGTGAGGCCGCCGCCGCACCCCACGGTGATCCGGCCGATGGCGGCGAGGGCACCTACCCGGGGACCTGTCGTGGGCTGTCGGCGTCCGAGCGCTCGGAGCGACGGGCCACCGGTCGGCTGCCGGCGTTGCGGCTGCGCGCCGATCGGAGGCAGGTGACGGTCACGGATCGACGGTGCGGCGTGCTCACGTCGCCGGTCGACGACATCGTGGTCTGTCGGGCCGACGGTGTGGCGGCCTACCACCTGGCGGTCGTCGTCGACGACGCCGCCCAGGCCGTCACCCAGGTCGTGCGCGGTGACGACCTCTGGCCGTCGACCCCGGCGCAGGTCCTCCTCCAGGAACTGCTCGGCCTCCCCACCCCCGAGTACCTGCACGTCCCGCTGGTGCTCGGCCCCGATGGTCGACGGCTCGCCAAGCGACACGGTGCCGTCACGCTCGCCGATCTGGCCGCGGCCGGAGAGCCCCCGGGGCTGGTGCTCGGTGCGCTCGCCGCTTCGCTCGGCTGGGCCTCGCCGGGCGAGGTGCTCGATGCGTCGCAGTTGCTGGAACGCTTCGACGTCGACGGTCTTCCGCCGGGTCCGACGGTGTGGTCGGGGTGAGCCGGGCCGGTCCGGGAACGGGGTCGCGCGCGGCCGGCGGACGGGCGCCGGTCCGGTCCCGGACCCGGTCGGGCGCGGGGTGGCCGTGTGGCAGGATGGGACCGTGGACCCTGACCTGAACGAGCCGGGCGAAGCCTGCGGCGTGTTCGGGGTCTACGCACCCGGGACGGCCGTCGCCCATCTGGCCTACCTGGGCATCTACGCGCACCAGCACCGCGGACAGGAGTCGGCGGGCATCGCCAGTTCGGACGGCGACCACCTGACCGTCGTCAAGGACATGGGGCTGGTCTCGAACGTCTTCGACGACCGCACCCTCGCCGCTCTCGACGGCGACCTGGCGATCGGCCACACCCGCTACTCGACCACCGGTTCGAGCATGTGGAAGAACTCCCAGCCGGTGTTCCGTGACGTGGTCCACACGCAGTTCGCGCTGGCGCACAACGGCAACCTGGTCAACACCGCCGCACTCGCCGAGGCGGAGGGGATGCTGCCCGGGACGGTGTCCAGCGACACGGACGCCATGGCGGAGTGCATCGCCCACGAGTGCGAGCGACTCGGTGGCGGTGACGACACCTTGGTTCGGGCGCTCACGAACGTGCTCGGCCGGTTCGAGGGGGCGTTCTCGCTGGTGCTGCTCGACCGGCACCGGGTGATCGGCGTGCGGGACCCGAACGGGTTCCGGCCGCTCTGCCTGGGCAAGCTCGACTCCGGCTGGGTGCTCGCCTCGGAGACGCCGGCGCTCGACACCGTCGGCGCGCACTTCGTCCGGGAACTCGATCCCGGCGAGATGGTCGTCATCGACTCGACCGGGGTCCACTCGTCGCGACCGTTCACCGACGTGTCGGCCGAGCCCCGGCTCTGCCTCTTCGAGTTCGTGTACTTCGCCCGACCCGACTCGCAGCTCTACGGCCGCAACGTCCACCAGGCCCGGGTGCGGATGGGTGAGCAGCTCGCCGAGCAGGCCCCCGTCGACGCCGACCTCGTGGTCGGCGTGCCCGAGTCCGGGCTGCCGGCGGCCGAGGGGTACGCCCGGGCCTCGACGATCCCGTTCGGTCATGCGCTCGTCAAGAACCGCTACATCGGCCGGACGTTCATCGCCCCGAGCCAGGAGCTCCGGGCGCTCGGCGTGCGCATGAAGCTCAACCCGCTCCGCGAGAACATCGAGGGCCGCCGACTGGTCGTGGTGGACGACTCGATCGTCCGGGGCACGACCACCCGGGCGATGGTGTCGATGCTCCGGGAGGCGGGGGCGGCCGAGGTCCACCTCCGGGTGTCGTCGCCGCCCTACCGATGGCCGTGCTTCTACGGCATGGACACGGGGACGAGGGGCGAGCTGCTCGCGGCCAACATGGACGTCGACGAGATCCGCAGCTACCTCAACGTCGACACCTTGTCGTACCTGACGCTGGACCGACTCGTCGACGCCGTGGGTGCGCCGGGGGCCGGTTTCTGCACCGCCTGTCTGACGGGCGTCTACCCGGTCGAGATCCCGCCCGAGCTCGGCAAGGGCGTGCTCGAGGGTGGAGAGGTCGCCGCGGCCGAGGGCGTCACCTCGGCCCCGGCCGCGCTGCTCAGCGCCGACGAACGCGGGCTGCCGACGGACTCGGTCCGACCGGGCGCCCCGGGGTCACCGGGTGGTGGCGGGCCCATCGAGGAGGCACCCGCCGGTGCGGGGGAGGACACGACGGGTGGGTGAGACCTACGAGGCCGCCGGTGTCTCGATCGAGGCCGGCGAGGAGGCCGTCGAACGCATCAAGGCCGACGTCCGGTCCACCTTCCGGCCCGAGGTCATCGGCGACATCGGCGGGTTCGGTGGGCTCTTCCGGTTCGATCCCCGCGGCTACCGGGATCCCGTGCTGGTGTCGACGACGGACGGCGTGGGGACCAAGGCGCTCGTGGCGGCGGCGACCCGGCGCTACGACACCATCGGACTCGACCTGGTGGCCATGTGTGTCGACGACCTGGTGTGCTCGGGTGCCGAGCCGCTCTTCTTCCTCGACTACATCTCGGTCGGTCGGCTGGACCCCGACCAGATGAAGGATCTGGTCGCCGGGGTCGCCGAGGGGTGCCGTCAGGCAGGGTGCGCGCTCGTGGGCGGCGAGATGGCCGAGCACCCCGGCGTGGTGGAACCCGGCGAGTTCGACCTGGTCGGCTTCGCCGTCGGCGTGGTCGACCGGGACCGGATCCTGAGCGCCGACCGGGTGGAGGTCGGCGACCTGCTCGTGGCGCTCCCGTCGCCCGGGCTGCGGTCCAACGGCTACTCGCTCGCCCGCCGGCTCTACTTCGAGGTGGCCGGCCGGTCGCTGACGGACCGGGCCTGGGACGATCCGCACGCCCCGACCGTCGCCGACGAGCTGCTCCGTCCGTCGGTCATCTACGCGCCGGCCGTCCGGGCCATGGAACGACACACCGAGGTGCACGCGGTGGCCCACATCACCGGTGGCGGCCTGCCCGGCAACCTCAATCGGGCGCTCCCGCCACGTGCCGATGCGCTCATCGATCCCACCTCGTGGACCTGGCCGACGGTGTTCTCGGAGCTGCAGCGGATCGGCGACGTCACCACCGACGAGATGCGGAGGGTGTTCAACCTCGGCGTCGGTATGGTGGCGGTGGTGCCGGAGCGGCGTGCCGCCAAGGCCATCGACGAGCTGCGATCCCACGGCCAGCGGGCCTGGGTGATCGGCGAGGTCGTGGCCGGATCTGGTCAGGTCCGCTTCGCCAACTGAGCCGGAGTCGCCGTGATCGATCGACGCAACGCATCGGACCGCTTCCACACCGAGCTGAGCTGGCTCGACAGCTGGCACTCGTTCAGCTTCGGCGACCACTTCGACCCGTCCAACACAGGCCACGGCCTGCTGCTGGTGAGCAACGACGACGTCGTCGCCCCGGCCACCGGGTTCGGCCCGCACCCGCACCGGGACATGGAGATCGTGACCTGGGTGCTGTCGGGAACCCTGGAGCACCGGGACTCCGAGGGGAACGTCGGCCGGCTCGAGCCGGGGCTCGCCCAGCGGATGTCGGCGGGCACGGGTATCCGTCACTCGGAGATGAACCCCGATCCCGACGTGCCGGTGCGACTCGTCCAGATGTGGGTCCGGCCCGACACGGTCGGCGTTTCCCCCGGCTACGAGCAGGTCGACGTGACGGATCAGCTGGCGGCCGGCGGACTCGTCGCGGTGGCGTCGGGTGACCCGGAGGTCGACAGCGCCATCCGGATCCGCCAGCGGGAGGCGACCATGTGGGTGGCCCGGCTCGACGACGACGAGGCCGTCGAGCTGCCCGTTGCACCCCACGTCCACGTCTTCGTCGCCACCGGCGCCGTGCAGGTGGACGGCGTGGACGGACCGGTCGGTCGGGGCGATGCCCTCCGGCTCACCGGTGAGGGTTCCCTCGTCGCCCGAGCGGCCGAGTCCGGGACCGAGCTGATCGTCTGGGCCACGGCGTGAGCGCCCGATCGGTCGTACGCGCCCTGCCCGCGCAGCGGGCGGTCGAGGGTGACGGCTTCGTGGTCCGGCGTCCGTTCCCGGTTCCGGGCGTCGATCTGGTCGACCCGTTCCTCCTGTTGGACCACATGGGTCCGGTCGACCACGGGCCGGGCGAGGCGGTCGGCACGCCGGTCCACCCGCACCGGGGGTTCGAGACGGTGACCTACCTCCTCGACGGGGAGCTGCGGCACCGGGACAGCCTGGGCAACGAGGGGGTCCTGGGCCCGGGTGACACCCAGTGGATGACCGCCGGCCGTGGGGTCCTGCACGAGGAGGGGCCGACCCCGAGGTTCCTGGCCGAGGGTGGCCGACTCCACGGGGTGCAGCTCTGGGTCAACCTGCCGGCGGCCCAGAAGATGATCCCGCCGGCGTACCAGGACCTGACCGCCGACGCGGTCGCCGTCGACCAGCCCACCGACGGGGTGACGGTGCGGGTCGTGGCCGGCGAGGCGTTCGGTCTGGTCGGCCCGGGTTCCACCCACACGCCGATGACCTACTCGCACCTGACGCTGGCGCCCGGCGCGGCCGTGTCGGGTCCGTCGGACCCGGACCACACGGTGCTGGTCTACCCACTCGTCGGGCCGGTGGCCGTCGGCGGGCGGATCCTGTCCGAAGCCGAACTCGGAGTCCTCGGGCCGGGTGACTCGGTGGAGCTCTCCGGGGCAGGGGACGACGGTGGGGGTCCCAGCGAGGTGCTGGTGCTGTCGGGCCGGCCGCTCCGGGAGCCGGTCGCCCGCTACGGGCCGTTCGTCATGAACACCCGCCAGGAGTTGATCGAGGCCATCGAGGACGTCCAGAGCGGACGGTTCGGCGACTGACACCGGCATCGCCGGCCCCGGCTCGGCTGTAGGTTGCGCGGCACCCCGCCCGGGCGATCGAGGAGGCCGTCGTGAGTGAGTTCCACCACCCTGCTGTGCACGGGACCCTGTCGTCGTGGGACGACTACCCGGTCCACCAGACCGCCGAGACCATCCGTCACGTCGCCTCGAGCGACCGGAACTTCTACGACCGCTACTACTTCAACTGCCACGCCAACGACGGTCGTGCCTTCCTCGTGTTCGGGCTCGGCCAGTACCCCAACCTCGAGGTGCAGGACGCGTTCGCGTGCGTCGTGACCGGTGACCAGCACGAGGTGGTCCGGGCGTCACGGCGTCTCGGCGACCGGATGGACACGACGGTGGGCCCGCTCCGGGTCGAGGTCCTGCGGCCGCTCGAGCAGCTCCGGATCGTCTGCGAGCCCACCGACGACTCGCCGGTGGCGTTCGACCTCACCTGGGAGGGGTCGGTTCCGGCGTTCGAGGAGCCTCGCCAGTACCTGCGACGTCACGGCCGGGTGCTGTTCGACACGATGCGGCTGGCACAGACCGGACGTTGGACCGGCGAGCTGCGCACGGCGGCCGGCGAGTTCACGGTCGAGCCGGACTCCTGGTGGGGCACCCGTGATCGCAGCTGGGGCGTGCGACCTGTCGGCGAGGAGGAACCCGCGGGCGTCCGGACCGAGGGTCAGATGACCGGGATGTGGAACTACGCGCCGGTGCAGTTCGAGGACCACTCGATCCTCTACATCCTGAACGAGCACGACTCCGCCGGCCTCGGCCCCGGCACAGCGCCCCACCGGGAGCTCGAGGAGGCCGTGCGGATCTGGAACGACCCGGCCCGGGAGCCCGAGTGGCTCGGCCGGCCCGAGCACGAGTGCGTGCTCCGGTCCGGCACCCGCTACGTCGAACGGTCGACCCTGCACTTCCCCGAGGCCCCGGGTGGCGGGTTCTCGATCGCCGTCGAGCCGCTCCTCGACTGCTGGCTGATGCACGGAACCGGCTACGGCATCGACCCCGACTGGCGTCACGGCATGTGGCAGGGCGAGCTCGTGGTCCAGTCGCGACGCATGGACTACGAAGCGCAGGCCGCCGAGCTGTTCGGCCTGTGCGACCAGGTGGCCCGGTGCACGCAGGTGGGCGGGTCGGCGGACGGCGCGGTCGGGTTCGGCCTCCACGAGTTCTTCTTCATCGGCGGCTTCGAGCGCTACGGCCTGCGGGACTGGGACCCCGCTCCCTGAGCCGGCCCGCGCCGCGACGCGGACCGAGTAGACCTGAGGGATGCCGGGGAGTCGACCCCGGCCCGGGCCGGGAGGTCGGATCGTGTTCCAGGGCATCCTCATCTTCGCCATCGCCGGCGTGGTCCTGATCGGAGCGTTCGCCGTGCTGGTCGGCCGTCGTCGCAGCTACGAGGAGACCGGCTCGCCCGAGGACCGACTCACCGACGCCGAGTTCCGCCGGATCGAGTTCGGCGACGAGGACGTCTGAGCGTGCTGTCGGCAGCCGCCGTTCCCGAGGACGTCCACCGCTCGCTCGTCGAGCACCTGCTCGAGCACTCGGTCCGGCGGGGTGACTTCGTGCTCAAGTCCGGTGCCCGCAGCGACTGGTTCATCGACTCCAAGCAGACCGCCTGCGACCCGGACGGCGTGCTGCTCGTCGCCGCGGCGGCGCTGGCGGTCCTGCCCGACGACGTGACCGCCATCGGTGGCCTCACCGTCGGCGCCGACCCGGTGGCCTACGGGGTGGCGGCCGTGGCCGCCACCCGGGGGCGTCGTCTGCGGAGCTTCACGATCCGCAAGGAGGCCAAGGACCACGGGGTCACCGGCCGGCTCGCCGGCCCGCTCCGCGCCGGTGACCGGGTCGTCGTCACCGAGGACACCGTCACGAGGGGGACCTCGCTGTTCGAGGCGGTCGGGGTGGTGCAGGAACTCGGTGCCGAGGTGGCGTTGATCATGCCGCTGGTCGACCGCGGCGGCACCTGCGCCGCCATGGCCGAGTCTGCAGGCATCCCGTACCGGCCGCTCGTGACGGCACTCGACCTGGGGTTCACCTACCAGGGCGCCTGAGGCGCCCGGTCGGCCGAGCGCGGTCCCGGCGGCCGCGGGCGTTAGCCTGCGGGACTCATGGCTGACACACCCACCCCCGCCTACTCGGTCCGCATCCGGGTCCGCATGCAGAACCAACCGGGCATGCTGGGCCGCCTCGCCATCGCCATCGGCGAGGTGGGGGCCAACATCTCGGCGCTGCAGGGGTTCGAGGTCAAGACCGACACCCTCGACGACGACCTGGTCGTCAACTGCATCAGCGAGGCCCACCAGGAGCAGGTGCGCGCCGCCGTGGCCGGCGTCGAGGGTGCCGAGGTGCTCGAGTTCGAGGACCGCACGTTCAAGATGCACGAGGGCGGCAAGATCGAGGTGCTGCCGCTGGCGCCGGTGCGTGATGTCGAGGATCTCTCCATGGCCTACACGCCGGGTGTCGCCCGGGTCTGCCTGGACATCGCCAAGCGGCCCGAGGCGGCGCACGAGTACACGATCAAGCGCAACACCGTCGCGATCGTGAGCGACGGTTCGGCGGTGCTCGGCCTGGGTGACATCGGGCCCGAGGCGGCCATGCCGGTGATGGAGGGCAAGGCGCTCCTCTTCAAGCACTTCGCCGGGGTCGACGCGTTCCCGGTCTGCATCCGGACGAACTCGCCCGAGGAGATCATCGAGACGGTGCTGCGGCTCGAGCCGACCTTCGGCGGCATCAA
>SXMI01000005.1 GCA_005777415.1 Actinomycetota bacterium
CGGCCACGGCGCTGCGCTCCGAGCGGGACAACGTCACGTGGCCGAACAGCGGGTGGCCCCGCAGCAGCGCGACCACCGAGGCGATCCCGTCCCGGCGACCGACGCGGAGGTTGTCCCGCTGGGCCACGTCGTGGGTGAGCACGACCCGGCTGCCCTCACCCAGTCGGCTCAGCGCCGTCAACAGCACCATGCGCTCCAGGTTCTGGGCCTCGTCGACGATCACGAAGCACTCGGTGAGGGTCCGGCCGCGGATGTGGGTGAGCGGCAGCACCTCGACGAGCTCGCGCTCGACCACCTCGTCGATGACCTCGGGTCCGGCGATGGAGTCCAACGCGTCGTGGACGGCGGCGGCCCACGGCGACATCTTCTCCGTCTCCGAACCCGGCAGGTAGCCCAGCTCCTGACCCCCGACCGCGTAGAGCGGCCGGAACACGATGACCTTCCGGTGCGTCCGACGCTCGAGCACGGCCTCCAGGCCGGCGGCCAGCGCCAGCACCGACTTGCCGGTTCCGGCCGGACCGCCGAGCGACACGATCCCCACGCTGTCGTCGGCCAGCAGGTCCAGGGCGACACGCTGCTCTGCGGATCGGCCACGCACGTCGAACAGTGAACGGTCGCCGTCGACCAGGTGCACCTTGCCGTCGGCACGGAGCCGCCCCAGCGCCGAGGCCGACGGGCTGCGGAGCACCAGCCCGGCGTTCACCGGGGCCTCGGCGCCACCGGCGAGCACCAGGTCCGCCGCCACGGCGCGGTCGTGGTAGAGCGCGTCGACGAGATCGACCGGCACCTCGAGCTCCACGATCCCCGACCACCCGTCGGGGTCGACCATCTCGTGGCGGTACTCCTCGGCGGGGATGCCGACCACCGAGGCCTTCAGCCGCAGCGGCAGGTCCTTGCTCACCAGGACGGCGTCCGCACCGGCGTCGGCCAGGTTGCGGGCGACGGCCAGGATCCGGTGGTCGTTCACCCCGGACGAGAACGCATCCGGCAACGACGAGGTGTCGACGTGGTTCAGCTCCACGCGCACCGTGCCGCCGACACGGTTCGCCGGCATGGGGGTCGTCAGGCTTCCGTGCTGCTGGCGCAGTCGTTCGAGCGACCGGAGCGCCTCCCTCGCCGACCAGCCGAGCTCGGGATGCAGCCGCTTGGCCTCCAGCTCGGTCAGGACCACGAGGGGCAGGACCACCTCGTGTTCGTCGAACTTCTCGAGGGCCGCCGGGTCCGCCAGCAGCACCGAGGTATCGAGGACGTAGGTGCGCGTCACAGTCCTCCGAACGTACCGCCGGTCGCGCTGGGGGCCGTGTCATTCGGGAGGCCCGGGCGGTGAACTCCCGGTGAATCCGTCGACCGGTCCGACGACCCTCGACGGTTCGGCCCGCCGATCGGTCCAGGGGTACGGTTCGTCCGTGAACCTGGACCTGACCGACGAGGAGCGTGCGTTCCGCGAGGAGGCCCGGACCTGGCTCCGGGAGCACCTCCCCACCGAGCCCCGGCCGCCCGAGGGCGACGAGATGCGGGCGTTCGACCTGGCCTGGCAGCGGACCCTGTTCGACGGCGGCTGGGCCGGGATCAACTGGCCGGCCGAGTTCGGCGGACGGGGACTCTCCGACATCCAGCAGATGATCTGGTACGAGGAGTTCGCGCTGGCCGACCCGCCGTTCACGCTCGCCAACTCGTGCACGTTCGTCGGCAACATGCACGGCGGACCGACCCTCATCGTGAACGGCACCGACGAGCAGAAGGCCCGCTACCTGCCCGCCATCCTCGGTGGTGAGGAGGTGTGGTGCCAGGGCTTCTCGGAGCCGGGGGCCGGGTCCGACCTGGCGGGACTGAGCACCCGCGCCGAGATCGACGGCGACCACCTCGTAGTCACCGGCCAGAAGACCTGGACGTCGTACGCCCACGTCGCCGACCTGCAGGAGCTGCTCGTCCGCACCAACCCCGACGCCCCCAAGCACAAGGGCATCACCTGGGTGGTCTGCGACATGCGCAGCCCCGGCATCGACATCCGACCGATCCGGACCATGAGCCACGTGACGGACTTCTGCGAGGTGTTCTACGACGAGGTGCGGATCCCGCTCGCCAACGTCGTCGGCGGGATCGACAACGGCTGGCGGACCGCCATGTCGACGCTGAGCTTCGAACGGGGCACCGGGTTCATGGCCGACCAGGTCGAGCTGGCCGCCACCGTGGAGCGCCTGATCGATGAGGCCCGGGTCCGCACCGGGCCCGACGGGATGCGGCCGGCCATCGCCGACGACGAGATCGCCCGGCGTCTGGCCACGGCCCGGGCCGAGGTCACGGCGCTGCGGGCCATGACCATCGCCGGGATCTCCCGCAACGCCCGGACCGGCGTGCCCGGGGCGGAGGGGTCCATGATCCGGCTCTTCCACGGCGAGCTCCACCAGCGCGTGTACCAGCTCGCCCTCGAGGTCCTCGGCCCCGATGCCCTCCGGCTCACCCCGGTCGACGGCGAGGGCGTGTGGACCGGGCCGTACCTGCAGTCGTTCGCCTACACGATCGGCGGCGGCACCACCGACATCCAGCGCAACATCGTGGGCGAGCGCGTGCTCGGCCTGCCCCGGGCCTGAGGAACATCACCGTGGACCTGCTCCCCACCGCCGAACAGGACGAGATCGTGGCCACGGTCCGCAGCCAGCTGCGCAGCGACTTCGACCTGCACACGCTCGCGGCCGCCGACGGCGCCGACGTGGTCGTCCCCGCCGACCTGTGGCGTCGCTGCGCCGAGCTGGGCTGGTTCGGGCTCGGCCTGGAGGAGTCGCTGGGGGGTGTCGGCTTCGGCCTCGCCGAGGAGACCCTGCTCGTCGCCGAGCTGGGTGCCCACGCCACTCCCGGACCGTTCCTCGCCACCGTCCTCGGTGCCCGGGTGGCGGCCCTCGCCGGCCGGTCCGACGTGGCCGCCGCAGTGCTCGCCGGCGAGGCGCCCGTGGCGCTCGCCGAGGTGGAGTCCTCCGGACCGGACGAACGACACCTCCGGATCACGGACCTGGGCGGTTCCCGGTACGTGCTCGTCGTCGACGACGAGCGGGTCGCCCTCGTCCCATCAGAATCGCTCGACGCCACGGCGGCCGAGTCGATCGACCTGCTCGTCCCGCTCGCCACCGCTCCGCTCCCCGACGGCACGGCCGCCGTGGCCGAGCTGACGGGCGACGACGCCGCGGCCGTCCGCCGGCGGGGCACGGTGCTGGTCGCAGCGGCCCTGGCCGGGATCGCCGTGGGGACCGCCGAGCAGTCGGTGGCCTACGCGCTCGACCGCGAGCAGTTCGGCGTGCCCATCGGGTCGTTCCAGGCGGTGAAGCACCGGTGCGCCGACATGGCCGTCCGGGCCGAGGCGGCCACCAGCCAGGTGCGGTTGGCCGCGCTCGCACTGGCCGACGGGCGCCCCGACGCCGCGTTCCAGGTCGAGGCGGCCCGGGTGGTCGCCACCTCTGCGGCGATCGACAACGCCCAGACCAACGTCTTCAACCACGGCGGCATCGGGTTCACCTGGGAGCACACGGCACACCGCTACGTGACCCGGGCCCAGGTCCTGAGCCGCACGCTCGGCGACCGGCGCGACCACCTGGCGCTCCTGCTCGACGAGCCGCCGCCGGCCTGAGCGGAAGGTCATTGGACCTAGGGTGGGAACGTGACGACCGATGTATTGGCGCTCTCCGAGCGGTTGCTCTCCGGCGTCGAGGACCCGGCAGCCCACACCGCACTGGTCGTCGGCGACAGCTCCCTGTCCGAACTCGACGACGGACTCGCGTTCGTCCGCAGCCTCGGCAACGTCACGGCACTCGCGGACGGCGACGACCTCCTACTGGTGGACGCCGGCGGGCCCGTCCACGCCGTCGGCGTCCACGCCGCGGTTCGTGGTTGGACCCGGACACCGCTCCGGACCGCCGTGTACACCCACGGCCACGTTGACCACATCGCCGCGGTCCCGCTGTTCGAGGCCGACGGCGACCGGGTCCACGTCGTCGCCCACGCCCGGGTCCCCGACCGCTTCGACCGGTACCAGTTGACCAACGGCTACAACGCCAGGATCAACCAGCGGCAGTTCCAGCTGGCCACTCCGATCTTCCCGACGACCTTCCGTCGTCCCGACCAGACCTACGAGGACCGGCTGACGGTCGAGGTCGGCTCGCTCGCCGTCGAACTGCATCACGACCGGGGTGAGACCGACGACCACACCTGGGTCTGGATCCCCGACCGGTCCGTCCTGTGCACCGGCGACCTGTTCATCTGGGCCGGCCCGAACTGCGGCAACCCGCAGAAGGCCCAGCGCTACCCGGCCGAGTGGGCCGCCGCGCTGCGGGCCATGGCCGACCTGAACGCCGAGCTCATGCTGCCCGGACACGGACTGCCCATCGCCGGACGCGACCGCATCCGACAGGTCCTCACGACCAGCGCCGAGTGGCTCGAGTCCCTGCTGGCCCAGACGTTGGACCTGATGAACGCCGGGGCCACCCTGGACGACTGCGTGCACACCGTCGCAGTGCCCGACCACCTGGTCGCCCTGCCGTGGCTGCAGCCGAGCTACGACGACCCGGAGTTCGTCGTCCACAACATCTGGCGGCTCTACGGCGGGTGGTACGACGGCGACCCGTCGACCCTCAAGCCGGCCCGTCGCCACGACCTGGCCGCCGAGCTGGCCCGGCTGGCCGGCGGCACCGGCGTGCTGGCGGCCCGGGCCCTCGAACTGGCCGACGACGGCGACCTGCGGACCGCCGGCCACCTGGCCGAGCTGGCCTGGCAGGCGGACCCGGACGACCCGGCCGCCCGCGACGCCCGGCGGACCGTCAACCGGGCCCGGGTCGCCGCCGAGTCCTCGGTCATGGCCCGCGGAGTGTTCGCCTGGGCGGCACGGGAAGCTGCTCCGAGGGAGGGTGACCGGTGATCGTCGGCCAGGGCATCTACCGCGACGGAATCCCGGTGAACCCGAGCGGCAGCTTCGCCGACCTGGCCGAACGGACCAGGGGCCACGACGATGACGGACGCACCTTCGCCTGGGTGGGCCTGGCGGACCCGACCG
>SXMI01000066.1 GCA_005777415.1 Actinomycetota bacterium
CGGGGGGTTGGGGAGGTTCGGGGGGTTGGGGGGGTTCGGTCAGCCGCGGGAGCGGTACTGGGCCCGGCCGCCCACGGCGTCCTTGTTGAGTCGCTTCGACAGGTGGAGGCCCTCGAGGATCAGTTCGACAGCCGACGCCACGACAGCGGGCGATGCCTCACCGCCGACCAGGTCGGCCACCGGGGCCTGCAGGCCGTCGAGTTCGTCGACGAGTGCGACGTACTCGGCGACCGACACGTCCTCGCCCGTCTCGACCGGATCCCGCGACTCGAACGCCGTGACGACGGCGCCGAGCTGTTCCGGGCGCACCTGCTCCCGGAACACCGTGAGCACGGCGGAGCGGACCAGGTGCTCCAGGATCTGGCCCTCACGGCCCTCCTCGATCGCCTCGATCTCGACCTTGCCCGCCGTTGCCGCCGGGAGCGCCTCGAGGTCGCAGATGCGCGGGGCGACCTGCGACTCACCCGACAGCAGCGACCTCCGCACGGCGTTGGCGACCATGACCTCCTGGTTGGACACCGACAGGCGGACCGACACACCGGAACGCTGCGAGATGTGCGGGCTCTGTCGGGCCAGGTGCGACACGGTCGCGATGACCTCGGTCATGAAACCCGGGACCTGCACGTCGACGCCATCCACCTGGAACGGGTCGGCCTCCTGCTCGATGATCGCCACCTCGGTGTCGACCTCGAGCGGGTAGTGGGTCCGCACCTGCGAGCCGAACCGGTCCTTGAGCGGCGTGATCAGCCGGCCGCGGTTCGTGTAGTCCTCGGGGTTGGCCGACGCCACGAGCAGCAGGTCCAGGGGCAGCTGGATCTTGAAGCCCCGGATCTGCACGTCGCGCTCCTCGAGCACGTTGAGCAGACCCACCTGGATGCGCTCGGCCAGGTCGGGCAACTCGTTGATGGCGAAGATGCCGCGGTTCGTCCTGGGCACCAGACCGAAGTGCAACGCCAGTTCGTCGGAGAGGTAGCGACCCTCGACGATCTTCATGGGGTCGACCTCGCCGATCAGATCGGCGATCGACGTGTCGGGCGTGGCGAGCTTCTCGCCGAACCGGGTGGATCGGTGCACCCACGACACCGGCGTGTCGTCGCCCGCCTCCGCGACGAGGTTCCGGGCGTGCAGCGACACGGGTGCGTACGGGTCGTCGTTGATCTCGGACCCCTGGACGATCGGCATCCACTCGTCGAGCAGGCCGACGAGACCACGGATCATCCGGGTCTTCGCCTGGCCGCGCTCACCGAGGAAGATGACGTCGTGTCCGGCCAGCAGTGCGTTCTGGAGCTGCGGGACGACGGTGTCCTCGTAGCCCAGAACCGCTGGGAACAGCGGCTCACCCGCGCGGATCCGAGCCGTCGCGTTGCGGCGGATCTCGTGCTTCACCGACTCCGAGCGCCACCCCGAGGCGCGGAGCGCGCCGAGCGTCGACGGCAGGTCGGCGGGCGGGTTCGTGTCAGTCGATTCGGACATGCGGCGAGGCTACCCGTGCCCGGCTCGTGCCGAGCCCCGGGGGTGCCCACACCGATGCCCGCGAGCGGACCGGGCGTCCGAGTGGACGACGGAGCGCCTTGCCGAGGGGACGGGACGGGGTGGAGTTGGCCATGGTGGCTCCTCTGGTTGGTCCGGCCTCACCAACCGGACCCGGACGGGCCCGACTGCTGCTGCTGGAGTTGTTGTTGACGGATGGACGATCCGGACGGGTGACCGGCGCTGTGCCGCCGGACGCCGAGGGGCAGGTCGGCCGGCACCGACCCGACCGGCGCCGACGGCACCTGCGAGGCCCCGCGCCACAGGTCGGCGGGCTGGACCCGACGGATCTCGACCTCGGGCGACACGACGGACGCGCCAGGCCCCAGGTACACGCCCCGAAGTGGCTGCACGTCGTCGTAGCTGCGACCGTGGCCGATCTTCACGTGGTACTCGCCGGCCGCCTGGCCGTTCGTCGGGTCCAGGCCGAGCCACCCCCAGCCGGGGATGGCAGCCTCGAACCAGGCGTGGGTCTGCACCACCACCGAGTCGGACTCCGACGGCGCACCGACGTCGTCCCGGTCGGTGAACAGGTAGCCCGAGACGTACCGGGCCGGGATCCCCACGGCCCGACACATGGCGACGGCGAGGTGGGCGTAGTCCTGACACACGCCCTCCCCTCCGGCGAGGACGTCGTCCACCGACACCCCGACCTCGGTCGAACCGGGCACGTAGCGCAGCGTCGAGCCGACGTGGCGGTGGATGGCCAGCACGGCGCCGACGACATCGGGCCCGACGAGTGACACCTGCTCGCGAGCGAGCGCAGTCACGCGCTCGCCCGCATCGGTGTGACGGTCCCGCTGCAGGTACTCGACGTGCGCGTCGATGAAGTCCTCACGACGGAGCGTCTCGGTGCGAGGTGCTGCGGTCGGCATCGGCGAGGGGCGCGTCTCGACGGCCGCCTCGGCCACGACAGTCATGGACTCGTGCGGCCGCCGGATCCCGAACGCATCGACCCGTGTCCCCCAGGCGTCGATCGACGAGAACACCCGGGCGGTCGGTTGCACCGTCACGCGGTAGTCGAGCAGGCGCTGGGTCTCGTTCGTGGTCGGACAGGCGCGCAGCTCGTTCTGCGACTCGCTGACCGGCGAGTCGTAGGAGAAGTCGGTCCGGTAGCGGACGTCGAACCTCATCAGCCCGGACCTCCGGGCACCAGCCCCATCAGCCCGGACCTCCGGGCACCAGGTGGAACTCGTGCAGGTCGAGGTCGACGCGGTACAGGAACGACTCCGCCGCGACGGCCGAGGTGATGCCCCGGATCTGCTCCTCGACGACCTCGAGCGTGGACGACAGGTCGGGCCCGGCCAGTTCGGCGGGATCCGCGAACTCCAGCTCCGCGCGCAGCCGCCGGAGGAGCCGCAGGGCCAGGGACCGCTCGTCGGCGACGAGCTGCGCCATGATCTGCTCGGCGCCACGCAAGGAGAAGAGCACGCTGCGCGGGAGCGTCGTCGACAGCAGGAGGAGCTCGACGAGCGCCTCGCTGTCGAAGGTGCCGTACCGGCGCCGGTACGCGCCGAGCGCCGAGGCCGCCCGCAACGTGGCGTACCACTCGTGCACGTCGTCGTCCCGGTGGTGCGACTGACGGATACGCAGTGACCGCACACCCATCTCCGCCCGTTCGAGCAGGAGCCCGAGCATGAAGAAGCGCCAGGCGTCGTCCCGGACCCACGTCCCGTCGGCGACACCGATCACGCTCTGCACACCCTGACGGATGAACCCGTAGAGCTCGTGCGGAAGCAACCGCACGTCCCGGAGCAGGTCCCGGGCCTGGAGGTCGAGATGGAGCGAGTTCAGCGCCTCCCACAGCTCGACGGCGAGCAGCTCGCGGACGCCCCGGGCATTCGTGCGGGCCTGGGTGATGCACTGCTGGATCGACCCGCGGTTCGTCGGATCGACCACCAGAAAGGCGCTCACACCATCGGCGGTCACGGCTCGACCGGTTGCGGCGTAGTCGTCCTCGAGTCCGACCGACCGCAACACGTCCGACCAGGCGCGGTCCTCGTCACCGGGGATCGCCTCGAGGAGCCGGTGATAGGTCACGTCGAGCAGCCGGGCGGTGTCCTCGGCCCGCTCCAGGTAACGACCGGTCCAGAACAGGTACTCGGCGGTGCGCGCCAGCATCAGCCGCTGCTCCCCAACACGACGTCGGCCACCTCCGGGGTGACCGGATCGTCGGCATCCAGGCCGGGCGTCCGCACGTCCGAGGTGACGACGACCGTCGGCTCCTCGACCTCGGCGTCCTCGGGATCCTCGACGGTCTCCGGCGCCAGCACCCAGGTGTCCTTGGAGCCGCCGCCCTGCGACGAGTTGACCACCAGGCTCCCCCGTCGCAACGCCACCCGGGTCAGGCCCCCGGGCACGACGTCGACCTGCTGACCGGACAGGACGAACGGCCTGAAGTCGATGTGGCGACCCTCGAGGTGGTCGTCCACCAGACACGGGTGGCGGGACAGCGCCACCATCTCCTGGGCGATGTAGTTCCGCGGGTCGTCCAGGATCTGCTGGCGCACGACGGCCAGTTCGGCGTCGGTCGCGTGGGGACCGATCACCAGGCCGTAGCCGCCCGCCTCCGCCACCGGCTTGACGACCAGTTGGTCCAACCGGTCGAGCACCGCCTGGCGCTGGTCCGGGTCCCACAACAAGTAGGTGGGCACGTTGCCGAGGATCGGCTCCTCGCCCAGGTAGTAGCGGATCCTCTCCGGCACGTAGGCGTAGACGGCCTTGTCGTCCGCCACGCCGTTGCCGACGGCGTTGGCGATCGTGACGTTGCCGGCCCGCGCCGCAGCCATGAGCCCCGGCACGCCCAGCGCCGAGTCCGGGCGGAACACCACCGGGTCCAGGTAGTCGTCGTCGATCCGCCGGTAGATGACGTCGACGCGCCGCAGGCCCTGGGTGGTGCGCATGTGCACCACGTGGTCCTCGACGACGAGGTCCCGGCCCTCCACCAGCTCGACACCCATCTGGCTGGCCAGGAACACGTGCTCGAAGTA
>SXMI01000067.1 GCA_005777415.1 Actinomycetota bacterium
GAGTCCGAGCGCCAGCTCCCGGCGCCGGGCTGACAGGTCGACGGCGACCACCTGCTCGCAGCCGGCGTCCACGAGCATCGCCACCGACGCCAGCCCGACCGGCCCGCAACCGAACACCGCCACCGCCTCGCCGTCGCGCACCTCGGCCTGCTCCACGGCGTGCATGCCGACCGCCAGCGGCTCGGCGAACGCGGCGACGTCGAGCGGCACCGAGTCGGGCACCGGGTGCAGCAGCCCGGCGTCCGCGCCGCGCACCAGCAGCAGGGGGGTGAGTCCGCCCTCGGGACCGCCGCCGCCGATCCGGCCGAGCTCCTCGTTGCCGGGCTGCACCACCACCCGGTCCCCGGGCGTCACCGCGGTGACGTCCTCGCCCACCGCCTCGACCACCCCGGCCATCTCGTGGCCCAGGCACATCGGCTCGGGTCCGGGCCCGGCCAGGCCTCCCATGCGGATGTAGCTCAGGTCGCTCCCGCAGATACCGCAGGCGGCGATCCGCACCACGGCGTCGCTCGGTCCCGGTTCCGGTTCGGCGACCTCGTCGACGCGCACGTCGCCCGGTCCGTGCACCCGTACCTGCAGCATCTCAGCCCCCGTTCCCCGTGCCGTCGTGCGGCGCGTTCACGTCGCACCCAGCTTGGTCAGCGACCGTCGCAGCCAGGCGGACTCCCAGAAGTTCCCGGTCGACTCCAACAGTGCGGTGGTCGCATCGATCGCCGCGTCCCGCGCCCCGGCGTGGTCGGCGTCGACGGCGAGCACGACGTCGGTCAGTTGCAGCGCCTCGACCGGCCGACCGGCGTCCAGGTGCGCCCGGGCCGCGGCGACGAGCGCATCGGCGCCGGCGAGTTCGACGAGGTCGGGTGCGGTGGCGAGCGGGTGGACGCCGTGGAGCTCGGTGGTCGAGCGGTGGTGGAACCAGCCGGCGTAGTGCTCCCAGATCGCCCGGACGTTCCACTTGGTCTGGCCGTAGCCCTCGCCGACGTCCAGGTGGTCGGGGACGCGCACCTGATCCATCAGTGTCCACACGTCCACGCCGGCGTTCATGCCCTCGACGGTGCGGTCGTGCACCCAGCGCATGGCCTCCTGCAGCGTGGCGACCTCCTCCAGGATCCGCTCGGCGCCGTCGATCGGGTCGAAGTGGCCGGTGACCAGCCGGTCGGGCCGCAGCTCGGTGATCACGTCGAGTGAGTCGATGTAGGTGAGCGCGTCCCGGTAGCGGTCGCCGCGGATCGTGACCAGGTTGGGCACGTGGCCGAACAGCGGTCCGGTCAGGTTGCCGCTGAACAGGATTCCGCTGTCGGGAAGCCAGGCGACCATGGCGTCGAACGTCTCGCCGCCGGGGGTGGCGATCAGCTCGAGCGCGCGGCCGCCGACGGTCAGCTCCAGCCGGTCGTCGACGACGACGGTGGGTTCGGGCCGGGACTGGGCGACGGCCCCCACGCCGAGCGTCCGGGCGTGCTCCATGGCGGCCAGGATCGCGTCCATGAACGCGAACGCCGAGTTGCGCGACCGGAACGCCTCGAGGCGTTCGTTGTCGTCGCGCCACACGGTGAAGTTGGCCTGCGCGACCACGTCGGGGTCGGGTCCGGTGGTGCGGAACGTGTCGACGCCGCCGACGTGGTCGTAGTGGCCCTGGGTCAGGACGATCGCCCGGGTCGGGGAGTCGTCGACCGCGGCGTAGGAGCGCACGTGCAGTGGCCCCTCGAACCCCATGCCGGTGTTGATCACGACCCGGTCGTCGTCGGTGCCGACCAGGTAGCTGTTCGACCAGCCCGGCGACATCCAGACCTGCTCGCCGATGCCGACCGCCGGGTCACCGGTGGCGCCGGACATGGCGTCCGCGCCGGGTCGTTCGCGGTGGATGCCCGCCATCACGTCACCTCTCGTCGGACCTGGGGGAACGCCTCCAGGTAGAAGGAGTACCGGTCGTACAGCTCGTCGGGGTCGAGACCGAAGTCGCCGCGCAGGTCGTAGACGACCCGGCCGTCCTTGCCCCTCGGGTTGCCGGCCACGTAGTCGGACAGCGCGGTACGGCACTCGTCGGTGACCTCCAGGCCGGCCAGCTCGATGATCCGGGTGGCCATGGCGGTGTCGTCGGCCATGAACTCGCCGAACTCGACGTCGACGCGTTGCGCCACGGGGATCAGGTGCGCGTCGCGCACCGCGGCCCGGAGCAGGCGTTCGACGCGGTCCACCCAGTAGGCGGCGAGCTCGTCGGCGTCGATGGCCACCCGTCGGTTGCGGTCGCCGTAGGCGAGCATGGTGATGGCCGACTGCAGCACGGCGACCGGGTCGCGGAGCGTGAACGCGATCGTGGCGTCGGGGAACGTGTCGACCAGCGGGCCGAGCTGCTCCAGGTGCTGCGGGCACTTGAGCACCCACCGGTTCGGCCCCCGCAGGTACGACAGCACCTGCAGTTCGCGGCGCAGGAACGCGTAGTGGGCGCGCTGGTCCAGATCGTCCAGGTAGTGGTCACGCCACGTCGGCACCCGGGCCATCCACTCGAGCGTGTACGTGCACAGGTCCAGGTCCATCAGCTCGCACTCCTCCTCGATGCCCTCCGGCGGACGGTCGTGCATGAGCGCGGTGAGCGGTGAGACCTGCTGGGTGGCCTCGTGGTCGGCCAGGCACCGCAGGTAGCGGGGGTCGACTCCGTCGGGTCCGGGACCGTCGCCCATGACGGGGACCGGTTCGGCGACCTCCCACCACGGCATGGCCCGGAACCGTCGATCCCGGGCCAGCAGGTTGACCAGGTGGGTGGTGCCCGAGCGGGGGAGTCCGACCACGATCACCGGCGGTTCCAGCTCGACCTCGAGCGCCTCGGGGTGGCGGCGGACGAAGTCCTCCAGTCGCAGCCGGGCGGCGAGCAGGCCGACGAGCCGGCGTCGGACCAGGAACCGGCCGAGTCCCGACAGGCCGGCATCGGCGTCGACCGCAGCGGTCTGGGCCCGGAGCCGGTCGAACAGCGTCGGGTCGTCGCCGAAGTCGTCCATCCCGGTGCGCCGAACGGCGCTGGCGACGATCCCGTCGGGGTCCAGGTCGACCTCCATGGACAGCGCCACGTCGTGGAGCTGTTGTTCGGCGGCGTCCCGGCGGGGCTCACGCAGGTCGGTGATGCGGACCTCTCGCACGTCTGCGCCTCCTCCTGCTCGGGGGCCGTGCCGGCCCGGTCCCGTGCCGTCCGACGGCCCGTCCGTCCTGTCCCCCGACGGTCGCGCTCCGGCGGGCCGACAGTAGCGGCGGCCGAGTGGGGGAGCGGAAAGTGTCAGACGCCCCGGTGGCCGACTCCTGACGGGTGCGGATCGAGCGACGTCGGTCCGCACAGCCTGCAACGCTGTGACGAACCACCCGAGGGAGACCCACCATGACCACCACCCGACGCTTCTGGACCGCACTCCTCGCCGTGTCCGTCCTGCTGGCCGTGACGGCCTGTGGCGGCGGCGAGTCCGCCGAGGACGAGGCGAACCGCACCGTGGACTCGATCCTGGCGGAGGTCGAGGGGGCGGACTCCTCCCTCCCCGACCCGTTCGACACCTCGGAGCCACTGTCCGGCTCCTCGGGTGGCAGCGTCGAGGCCGAGTTCGAGGAGGTGCCGGGGGTGACGATGCGGTTCGTCAACACCTACGCCACCGGCGGTTCCGGTGAGGCGGTCGACGTCTACTGGGGGCGCAGCATCAGCACCGGGAAGAAGATCATGACGGTCCCGTTCGCCACGATCAGCGACCCGGTGCCGTTGGAGATCGAGTCGAACCCGATGCTCGGCCGGTCCGACGGTGAGGACGAGCTCGTCGTGTCCTTCTACCCGGAGGGCGCCACCGAGGGTCAGCCGCTCGGCCAGAACACCGAGGTGCTGAACGACGGCACCACCCGGTTCGTGAGCGTGATCGGTGCGACCGACCAGACCGACCGCACCAATGCCGCCGTCGCCTCGACCATGCTGGGCAAGCTCGACGGGATCGCCGAGCCCGCCGCCGGTCAGGCCATGGTCGTGTTGAACGACGTGGGTGTGCAGGCGATCGACGACGGTGACTTCCTGACGCTGTCCCCGCAGGGCCAGTGCGGAGCCTGGGACCTGTTCAGCGACCTGGACCAGGTCGACGCCGACACCGGCAACCTGGGGACCGCCTACGCCGCCACGCCCGGGTCGGTCGAGGTGGTCGCCTCGGATGCGAACACCGACTGCGCC
>SXMI01000006.1 GCA_005777415.1 Actinomycetota bacterium
GCGGGGCGGCGGGCGGCGTCAGGGTGCGGCCGGGGCGATACCGCCCAGGAACTGCGTGCGCACCAGGTCGGTGGTGGCGTCGCGGTCGGTCAGGTCGACCCCGGCGGGGCTCGACAGCACCGAGAGCGTCATGCGGGTCAGGTAGTCGGCGGCACGGTCCAGGTCGACGCCCACCCCCACCCGACCGGCAGACTGCTCGGCGGCCAGGAGCCGACGCAGTTCGTCACGGATGACCCCGTGCACCAGCGGGTCCGACGGCCGGAGCGCTGCGGCCAACTCCTCGAACTCGGCTTCGCCGAGCCCGGCCATGATGCGACTCCGGGCGATCATGTCGGCCCCCACCATGATCCCGGTGACCAGCCGGTCCTCGAGCGTGGACTCACCGGCGACGGCCCGGCCGACCCGCCGCCAGAACCGGGCGACCTCCCAGGTGGCGGCCTCCTGGAGCAGCTGGTCACGCCCGCCGGGAAACTGCCGGTAGATCGTCGTGCGTGACACCTCGGCCTCGGCGGCGACGTCCTCCAGTGAGAATCGGCGCACGCCACTGCGTTCGGCGCACCTGACGGCTGCCGCCATGATCCGGTCGCGCACCGGGGGCGCGGGCCGATCGGCGTCAGTCGACACCGGCCGCACCTCGCCCCGGGGCGACCGCACCGGCCGTGTCGTCGTCGACCCCGCCGTCGGGACCGCCGTCGACCCCACCGTCGGGACCGCCGTCGACCCCGCCGTCGGGATCGTCACCGCCGACCGCACCGCCGACCGCACCGCCGACCGCACCGTCGACCGCACCGTCGACCGCACCGCCGACCGCACCGCCGACCGCGTCGTCATCGACCGGGGTGGCGCCACCGGCCGCCTGGGACCGGGCCTGCCGCCGGAGCACCAGCACGTAGCCCCCGGCGGCGATGGCGGCGAACAGCCACCACTGGAACATGTAGGACAGGTTCTGGCTGGCCGACGGCACCTCGACAGCGACCCGGGCCGGCAACGGCGTGGTCTGCGGCGGGTCCTGGGCGTCGAGCAGCACCCAGGCCGGCTCCAACGGGTACGGGACCTGCTCGGCGAGCCGGGCGACGTCGACCCGGCTCAGGACCTCGAGTCGCCCCTCGGCCGGATCCGCGGCGCCGAAGCCGCCCTGGGTCTGGGCGAACTGCAGCACGCCGGCGACCGACACCGGCCCCGTCGGCGGCTCGGCCCCCGGGAACGGCGGACCGGGCGGGTCGGGGTCGACGGTCGGGATCCACCCCCGGACCACCGCCAGCGCGGTGCCGTCGGCCTGCACGAGCGGTGTCAGCACCCACGATCCGGGGGCGCCGCCGTAGGACCGGTTGCGGACGTACACCTCGGCCGTTGCGTCCCAGGTCCCGCTGGCGCTCACCCGCGTGAACTCGGCCGACTCGGGGAGCGAACCAGCGGTCGCTCCCGGGGGCACCACCTGGTCCAGCGGCACCGGCGCGGCCGTGGCGCGCTCCTCGATCCGCGCCGCCACGTCGCTGCGTTCGACCCATCGGGCCCGCTGCCAGAACCCCAGCACCACCAGCGCCACCACGCCCAGCACCACGAGCACGTGACTCACGATCCAGGCCGGCCGGCGGGCGAAGTCGTACACCGCCGTGAACCCTACGTGGAGCGGGTCACCGCCACCGCAGCACCTGCGCCGTAGGTTGGCGCCGTGAGCGACTCCCCCACCTCCGTGAGCCCGCCCTCCTCGCCGGTCCCCCCGGTCGACATCTCACCCGAGCGGCTGCGGGGGCTGTGGCGCTGGAACGTCGGCCTGACCGGCCTCCACGCCGTCCAGGCGGTGCTGATCCTGGTGCTGAGCGGCAGCTTCGCCATCTCGATCACCTCCACGTTCCCGACGGGCCCGCCGGGGAGTCGTCTGAGCGACCCGGCACCGCTGTTCGACCTGCCGATCGGCATCGCCGTGGCCGTGTTCCTCATCCTCGCCGCGCTCGACCACCTGCTGACCGCCACCGCCGGACGGGCCACCTACGAGGCGGACCTGGGCCGCGGCATCAACCGGTTCCGCTGGGTCGAGTACTCGTTCAGCGCGTCGTTGATGATCGTGCTGATCGCGGCGTACTCGGGCGTCACGGACATCACGGCCGTGGTCACCATCATCGGGGCGAACGTGGCCATGATCCTGTTCGGCTGGGTCCAGGAACGGACCAACCCGCCGGGTCGCACGTCCACGAGCATGCAGGCGTTCTGGTTCGGCACCATCGCGGGGCTGGCGCCGTGGGTGGCGATCTGGATCAACGTGATCGGCGCCGAGACGGTGCCCGGGTTCGTCTACGGGATCGTGGTGACCGAGCAGATCCTGTTCTTCAGCTTCGGCCTGAACCAGTGGCTGCAGTACCGGCGGGTCGGGAAGTGGGCCGACTACCTGCACGGCGAGCGCGTGTACCTGGTGCTCAGCCTGGTGGCGAAGTCCCTGCTGGCCTGGCAGATCTACGGCGGGTCGCTCGCCAACTGACCGACCGACCGGCGGCCGGCCGGTGCCGGTCGACGCGCCGGGTCAGTCGCCGGCGGTCGGCAGGACGTGATCGGCGAATCGGTCCCGCAGGTCCTTCTTGGAGAACTTGCCGACGCTGGTCTTGGGCACCTCGTCGATGAACACGACGTCGTCGGGGAGCCACCACTTGGCGACCCGCCCGTCGAGGAACTCGATCAGCTCGTCAGCGGTCAGCTCGGCGTCGGGGGCGACGACCACGCAGGCGAGCGGCCGCTCGGACCACTTGGGGTGCGCCATGATCTCGTTCTCGAGCTCCACCGAGGAGATCCACTCACCGCCGGACTTCACGACGTCCTTGGTCCGGTCGACGATCTGCACGTAGCCGTCCGCGCTGATCACGGCGACGTCGCCGGTGCGCAGCCAC
>SXMI01000068.1 GCA_005777415.1 Actinomycetota bacterium
CCGGCATGCCAGCGCTCCCACAGCTCGTTCTTGCCTTCGTCGGACATCCCCGGTCGACCCAACCTGGCCATGACCACCTCCTCCGGTCACGACAAGGAGACCACCCCCGTTGCGCTGACCGGTTGAACCCAGTGCCGCCTATTTCGCCAGGGAGACGAACCGGTGACCGGCTTCCGGTTCGTTGACGAGCACCAAGCCGAGTACCGCGTCACCGACTTGTGCCGTGTCGCCGGCGTCTCCCGGTCGGGCTACTACGCGTGGCGGTCTCGGCCGTTGTCGGCCCGGGCGGTCGCTGACGCCGAGCTGCTCGAGGTGATCCGCGAGATCCACCACAACTCTCGCGGCACCTACGGTGCGCCCCGGGTGCGGGGTCAGCTGCGCCGGGCCGGGCATCGGGTGAGCCGTCATCGTGTCGCCCGGCTCATGCGCTGCGACGGGCTCGTCGGCGCTCACGGGCGCCGCAAGTGGCGTCGGGGGCGTCACCCCGCGATGGTCCCGGCTGCGGATCTGTTGCAACGCGACTTCACCGCCGAGCGTTCTGATCTGCGATGGGTCGCGGACATCAGCGAGTTCGGCTGCTGTGACGGCAAGCTGTTCCTCGCCGGCATCCGTGACCTGCATGACCACACCCTCGTCGGCTGGTCGATGGGCGAACGCCAGACGACCGACCTGGTCGTCGCTGCGTTGGTCATGGCGCTCGGTCGACGGCACCCGACCCGGGAGCTGTTGCATCACGCAGACCACGGAGCCCAATACACCTCCATGGAGTTCACCAACCGTCTCGCCGACTGGGGCCTCGAAGGGTCCTACGGCAGCGTCGGCGACTGCTACGACAACGCCGGGATGGAAGCCTTCTGGGCGACCTTGAAGAAGGAGATCCGCCACATCTGGGGTCCACTCGAGAACTTCACTCGCTCCGAGATGCGCACGATCCTGTTCGACTACATCGAGGTCTTCTACAACCGTCAACGCCACCAAGTCGGACTCGCCGACCGCACCCCCGCAGAGACCTACGCTGCCAGCCGAGTAGCCTGACCTGTCAGAACAACGTGTCCACGGAACCCTGGCAACTCCAGAACGCTAAGGCGGCTGGAGTGCTCGGCTCGCTTAGCTGGGGAGCGACCGGAGAGGCGTCGTCGCGCTCGATAGGAAGCAGCGGTGGGTTGTCGAAGGGCAAGTGTTAGGTCGGCATGGCTCTGGGAAAGGCTCGTATATGGCGAGGACGGGACTGGTCTGTCGTCCTTCCCCTCTCGGCTCTTGTGTCGGTGTTTACCGCCCTGATGGGATGGCTTGATTTGTGGCGACTCCCCATCTCCCTCGTCTTGGCGACGTTCCTGTGGTTCTTGTCCGGCTACCTGGTCCGAGCTCAGTTCGGATCGAAGGAGAGCGCCACGGCGCATGCAGCGTGGCCACATCGGCTGCTTGGGCTTCTGGCGACAACGCTCGTGATCGCCTCCCCATTGCTTGCGGCTGAATGGCGCTTGGGCCTTTTGTTCACTGCCGTCCTATCGGCGGTTGTGAGCTTCCTCTGGGGCGTTGTGCACCGCGCATTCGTGACTCCGGCAAGCCGCGGCTTGGTGCTGCGGGCGCTCATCTTGGTTGATGACTGAGCTGTTGGATCCTGGATCCTCCAAACCTTGTCGGTCCGCGGAGCGCTTTCGTCGGAACCACCACCAGCTACCGCTACACCGGCCCGCCGACGCCCCGCCGTCATGACGACCAGAACAACGCCATCCTCGACAGACCCATCTCGCTAGCCGCTCGTGGTTGAACGAGTGGCCCCAGGCGACGGCGACGAGCTCGAGTCTCTTCGAGCTCGTCCCTGCCGATGGGGCGTCGGGTGCAGCAGTTCGCCCGGGTCTGACAGATGGACAGTGTGAGGCGGTTCTGGTCATCTTGGGTTCCGCATCCAAGAATCCATCCAACAGACGCAGGGAGTTCCGACGGCACGGCCGGGCAACGGGTGGACGAGATGCCCGTCAGGAGTGGGTTCTACGGACCTCCCTGCACTCGCCAGACGGCTTGGATCGGACTCATAATCGCTCGGTCGTGGGTTCGATTCCCACCCGGCCCACGACGAACAGGGGTGCTCGATCTCATCGACTCCGTCGTTGGTCGAGTGCGTCGGCGTCGACCAGGTCCTGGGGTCGTCCGGCGGCTCGCTTGTTCTCGATGAGGTCGGCCAGCGAGATGAACCCGGCCTCGACGCCACCGACGTCCAGGATCACCCGGTTCTCCCAGCAGTTCTCGAAGTCCACGCCGGTCGCGGATGTCAGCAGATCGATGCGGAGCGGTGGGTACCCCAGTTGGACCACGACGTCGGGTTCCATGAAGTCCGACGGGGTCAAGCCGACCGAGTCCATTCCGAAGTCCTCGAGGGCAGCGACCAGCCGCTCCGCGTTCGTCGAATCGATCAGGACCCACACGTCGAGGTCCCTGGTGGCCCGCGGGTGACCATGAGCGGCGACTGCGTAGCCGCCGACGATCAGGAACCTGACCTCACGCCTGTCGCAGCACTCGATGAACTCGACGAAGTCGGGACTGAGGAACTTCATCCGCGCACTCCAGACTGAGCTCGGTCGCCATCGCCAAGCGTTCGTGGGTGGGTCGAGTGCGCCAGTACTCGACCCACGAGTCGTCGCGGTCGCCGAGACGCCGCTTGGTGGCGACGATGGCGATCTCCTGCATTCGCCCATCCTACCGACGCTTGCGTCTCGGGCGGATCGCATCCAACACTCCATCCAACGAACCCGGGCCGACGCGCCACGACCCGGCAGCACGGGCCGGATCAGCCCACGGACCTCGCCGAACCGGTCGGACCTCGTTGTACCCGTCGGACCATTCGGCCCGGACTCACCATCGCTCGGTCGTGGGTTCGATTCCCACCCGGCCCACCACACGCGCCTCTACGCTCCTCGGGTGACCGTGAGCGCCCAGGAGTCCGCAACGCCGGACGGCTGGCGGGAACGGGTCGGGTCGCTGCGCCACAGCACGTTCGGCCCGGCCGCCGAGGAGCCCTACCGGCGCCGGCTGTCGGACGGTCTGCTGGTCCTGGCGTCGGCCCTCGTCGTGGCCTGGGCGCTCGTGACCGACGTGCGACCGTCGGGCCCGCTGGCGGATCTGGGCCAGTTCTTCACGTCGCTGCCGTCCGGGCCCGCCGACCTGATCCGGCTGCTCTACTCGCTCGGGAGCCTGTGGGCCGCCGGCCTGGTCGTGGCCGCGGCGCTGGTCGCCCGTCGCTGGCGCCTGGCCCGTGACCTGGCGCTGGCCGGAGCGGTTGCGTGGCTCGTCGCCCGGACGCTGGGGTTCACGATCGAGGGCAACTCGGACCTGACCGGCCTGGTCGAGTCGACGACCCGCCTGGGGAGCGTGTCGCCGTCGTTCCCGGCGGTCCGCGTCGCGATCGTCACGGCCGTCGTTCGCGCCGCCGCCCCGTACCTGACCCGACCGAGTCGCCGGATCGGGGCGGTGCTGGTCCTGGTGACCGTGCTGGGCGGAATGTACCTGGGTGCGGCCACGCCGTGGGCGGCGGTCGTGGCCTGGGTGGTGGGCGTGGGGGTCGCGGCGGCGATCCACCTCGGGTTCGGTTCGCCCGGGGGTCGCCCGACGCTCGGGCAGATGCGCGACGCCCTGCACGAGTTGGGTCTCGACGTCCGGGACCTGCAACTCGACGAGGTGCAGGCGGGCACGTCGACCACCATGACGGCGACCGGCCCCGACGGCTCCCGGCTCGCGGTCCGGGTGCTCGGCCGGGACGAGGCGGACGCCCAGATCATCGGGCGGACCTGGCACCGGATCCTCTACCGCTCGTCGCCCGGTCGGCTGTTCCTGTCGCGGATCGAGGACGTCGAGCACGAGGCCTACTGCGTGCTGCGGGCGGCGCAGGCCGGGGTCCGGGTGCCGGAGGTGGTCGTGACCGGAACCGCCGGGCCCGGTGCCGCGGTCTACGTCGAACGTCCCGTGGCGGGTGTGGCCCTCTCCGAACTCCCCATCGAGGAGATCGACGAGCGACTCCTCGAACAAGTCTGGGACCAGGTGGTCCGGCTCCACTCGGCGAACGTGGCCCATCTCGACCTGACCGCCGAGCGCGTGGTGATCGGCGACGACGGCCCGGCGATCGTCGGGTTCGCCGATGCGGCCGCCTCACGCCTGGGTGCCGCTGCGGATGCCGACGTCGCGTCGCTGCTCGTGGCGACCACCCGACTGGTCGGTGCGGACCGGGCGGTCGCCGCCGCTGCGTTCGCCCTGGGTCGGGATCGGCTCGTCGACGTCCTGCCGCTCCTGCAGACCGCGGTCCTGCCGCCGACGCTGCGTGGTCACGGCCGGGCCGAGCGCAAGGCCGTCGCCGCCGACGTGGCCGCCCTGCGGACCGTCGTGGCCCACGCCGCCGACGTCGACCCGCCCCGACTCACCGAGCTCCACCGGATCTCCGGGACGACGCTGCTCCTGGTCATCGGCACGTTCCTGGGTGTGGCGGCCCTGCTCAGTCAGGTCGGGGATCCCGCGGAGCTCTGGGCCACCATGTCGCAGGCCTCGCCGTGGTGGATCGTGCTGGCGCTCGTCGTGTCGCTGTCGACCAACGTGACGACGGCCGTGGCGCTGATGGGGAGCGTGCCCATCCGCATCCCGCTCGTCCGGACCACCGAGCTCCAGCTCTCGTTGACCTTCGCCAACCTGGCGATCCCGTCGGTCGGTGGCCTGGCCGCCCAGGTGCGCTACCTGCAGAAGCAGGGCGTGGACCTGGCGGCCGCCGTCGCCGCCGGGGGAGTGGTGTCCGGAGTGGCGAACGTGACGGTGACCAGCACCGTCTGTCTGATCGCGCTCGTGCTCTCGCCCATCAGCCTGCAGCTCGACAGCGTGGCGCCGTCGTCGCTCTTCGGGCTGCTCGTGATCGCCGCCGCCGTGGTCGGTGTCGTCTGCGCCGTCGTGTTCGGGGTGCCGGCGATCCGCCGGCGCGTGGTGAAACCGGCCCGCAGCGCCTGGGGGATCGTGCGCAGCGTCGCCCGCTCACCCCGCCAGCTGAGCCAGCTGGTGCTCGGCTGGGCGGGCAACGCGCTGTTGTACGCCCTCGTCCTCTACGCCTGCGTGGCGGCGTTCGGCCCGCCCGTCGACTACTGGACGGTGCTGTTGATCAACACAGGGGTGTCGACGCTCGCCTTCGCCGTGCCGGTGCCCGGCGGGTCGACGGCGGTGTCGTCGGTCGGGATCGCCGGCGCCCTCGCCGCTGCGGGAGCGTCCCAGGAGGTGGCGGTGGCGGCCTCACTGGCCTACCAGGTCACGGCGACGTTCATCCCGGCGGTACCGGGCTGGGTCGCCTTCCGTGACCTGCTGGACCACGACTACCTCTGAGGCGGACCCCGCCGTCGGTTCGGTGCGCCCCTCTCAGGCGAGCTGACCGCGGAGGATGCTCTTGCCCGAGTGCGACTCGTCGCCGTCGTTCAGCTCACCGGAGATGTCGACCACCGGGAACTCCGAAGTGGACAGGTCGTCGGGGAGCACGACCTCGACGACGCCGTCGGTCTGGTCGAACTTGGTGAGGGCCTGCGGGTTGGACCCGTCCGGAGCCAGCAGCCACAGCTCGAAGAAGTCGGCGGCCTCGGCGGGCGAGAGGCCCGACAGGTCCACCCGCAACCGGACGCCGTCGTCGGTCCGGATCAGTTCGGCCGCACCGCTCCCGCCACCGGCGAGCAGGTCCAGGTCGGTCGAGGCGACGAGCTCGGTTCCACCGCCCGACGCCCGGTTGAACATGACCGCACCCAGGGCCACCACGATCAGGACGGCGGCGGCGACGGCCAACAGCGTGCGGCCGATCCGACCGGGTCGGGCCGTGACGGGAACGCCGGCCCGACGTTCGGCCAGCGAGGTGACGGGTGCGACCGGCACTGCGGCCTCGTCGTCGTGGAGACGGGCGGCGATCCGGTCCCAGAGGTCGGCGGGCGGTCCGGGGTCGTCGAGGTCCATCGGGCCGGCGGACAGGACCCGACCGATCCGCTCGAAGGCGGCGCGCCCGTCCGGGTCGTCGGTGAGCTGGTCAAACTCGAGCCGCATCGAAGCCCTCCAGGTTGCGGCGCAGGCGTTCGAGCCCGCGGCGGATGTCGCTCTTGACGGTTCCGAGCGGCTGGTTCGTCCGCTCGGCGATCTCGGTGTGGGTCAGGTCCTCGAAGAAGGCCAGCTCCACCATCTGGCGGGCCCGTTCGGGGAGGTGCTGCAGCGCCTCGGTCAGCAGCATGCGCAGGGCCAGGTCGTCGGCCGTGGCCTCGTCGACCGAGGCCTCGGGGGCCTGGTCGTCGGAGATCTCCGGACGCCGGGCCCGCGCCCGGGTGGCGTCGATCGACTTGAACCGGGCGATGCCCATGAGCCAGCCGGTGATCGTCCCCTGGCTCGGGTCGAAGCGCTCCCGGCTGCGCCACGCCGCCAGGAACACCTCCTGGGTGACATCGGCGGCGTGGTCGGCGCCGACGACCCGCCGGCAGTAGCTGTGCACCAGTCGACCGTGGGCGTCGTAGAGCTGGCGCAGGGCGGCCTCGTCACCGCCGGCGAACGCCGCGGCGACGGGGTCGTCGGGGGGTGCCGTGGCGCGATCCACGGTCGTAAGGTAGCGGCCCGGTCCGGCCGACGCGTACGCCACGCTGCTCACGGATCCCGGCGAGGGTTGGAGGAGTTCGGCACTCGGATCTCCGGTCGGTAGGCGATCGTCTCCGGGCCACGCTGCCCGGAGTGGTGGAGCGTTGACGCTCTGTGCTCCGGGAATGATTCGCCGTGGCGGGGTGTTCCGGATGCACGTTTCCCCGAAAGCCCCGGATCGACCGTCGGGCCAGGGGTCGCCTCAGAGGTCGTCGAGCCAGACCGGGGCCGATTCGAGCAGGAACCGGGAGACCTCCAGGCACCGTTCGAGCGGATCGCAGAGCTGTTCCTGACCCAGGTAGATCTGGGTCAGGCTCACCTCGATGCGGGCCACGACGGTCAGCGATCGCTCCGACGGGTCGGTCACCGTGGGGAACGAGTCCACCGCCGACACCTCGACCGGCAGGTCCGGTCCGCCGATCCCGGCGAGCTCCGTCGCCAGCAGGAGGAGGTCCGGGCAGCGGGGGAGCGGCGGCAGCGACCAGGTGAAGGTGATGGGCAGGAGGTGGACGTCCTCGGGTGTGTCGTCGGGGTCGAGCGCCAGCACCTGGTCCTCGAAGGCGAGCAGGGTGCGGGGCTCGACCTCGACCGAGAGGTGGAACTCGAGCGGCCCGCCGCAGGCCTCCTCGGGATGGAGGTCGACCTCCCAGGCCTGGCGCATGGAGTAGGTCTCGACGAAGTGCCGCTCGTCGTGGATGTGGAAGCCGTGGTCGGCCGCGTGGTTCTTCAGGTCCGACACGAAGCCGGCGACGTCGATCACTGCCATCGCCATCAGGTTGCCAGCTGGCGGACCCCGGACGAAACGGGTTCGTCGACATCGGGTCCGGGTACCCTCGGCCTCGTGGGATCCGATGGCGACGACGACGAGTTGGTCGGCCTGCTGGAGCGGACCGCCGACGCCGTGGGTGCCGCCCTGGAGGACTTCCGTCGGACGGCTCCGGAACGCTGGCGGGACCGTGGTGACCGGCCGGGCCAGTACGCCCTCGACCTGGTCGCCGACCGGGCGGCCCACGAGGTCCTGGACCCGGCGCTGGTCGGCGGCGAACCGGTCGGCGTGCTGTCGGAGGAGTCCGGGCTGCAGGGGGCGGACCGACGGGTGGTCGTCGTGGTCGATCCCGTCGACGGGTCGACGAACGCCTCCCGGCGGATCCCCTGGTACGCCTGCAGCCTGGCGGCGGTGCACGACGGCCGGCTGCGGGCGGCGGTGGTCGACAACCTGGCGACGGGCGTCCGGTACCGGGCGGTCCGGGGTGCGGGCGCCACCCGGGACGGCGTCACCATCAGGTGCTCCGGTCAGGACGAGCTGGCCTCGGCGGTGCTGGTGCTGAACGGCTACGCCGGCGCCCACGCCGGCTGGCGTCAGTACCGGACCATGGGCGCCATGGCGCTCGACCTGTGCGCCGTCGCCGACGGCACCTTCGACGGCTCGGTCGACTGCACGGTCGATGCGATCAATCCGTGGGACTACCTGGGTGGCGTGCTGGTGCTCGAGGAGGCCGGAGGGTCGGTGCGTGACCTCCACGACCGTCCGCTGGTGGACCTGGACCCGGGGACCCGACGGACCCTGGTGTCGGCCGGGTCGGCGGATCTCCTCGAGCAGCTGCTGCAGGCCCGCAGTGCCATGCCGCCGGGTCGGCCCCGCGGGCCGGTCGTCGCCCCCTGATGGGTGATCCGGCCGACCGGTCCACCTGGGCGGCGCTCCGGGACCGGGCCTACGGGGCGTTCCTGCAGGTCTTCCGGGTCCTGCCGCGTCGGGTGCGCCGCTGGCTGGTGCGGGCCGGGTCCCCCCACTACACGGTCGGGGCGATCTGCTTCGTCCGGCGCCGCGACGGTGCGCTGCTGCTGGTCCGCCACGTCTACTGGGGGCGCTGGGGTACTGCCGGCGGACTGGCCAAGCGGGGCGAGCGGCCCGAGCAGGCGGCCGTGCGGGAGACCAAGGAGGAGGTCGGCCTGGACGTCGAGCTCGACGGTGAGCCCGTGGTCGTGGTCGATCCCGTGGCCCGGCGCGTCGACGTCGTGTTCCTGGCCCGGCCCTCGCCCGTGGCGGCGCTCGACGACGTCCGGCCGAGCTCGCCGGAGATCACGGCGGTCCGGTGGTTCGAGCCGGGCAACCTCCCGGACCTGCAGTCCGACACGGCCACCGCGCTGGCCGCCCTGGAGCGGGCGGGGCGGCTGGACCCCGTCGCGGGCCCGCTCACGCCATCATCTGACCGCCGGACACGTTGATCGCCTCGCCGGTCACGTAGCTCGCGTCGTCGGAGCAGAGGAAGGCGATCGCCGAGGCCACCTCGTGGGCCTGCTGGAGCCGGCCCAGCGGGATCTCACGCTCGACCCAGCCGGCGAAGCCGCCCGGCTGGGAGGCGTCCATGAACTGCACGAACAGGTCACCCGGGTTGAGCAGGTCGGTGTCGACCGTTCCCGGGCACACGGCGTTGACCGTGATCCCCGCGGCGGCCCACTCCTTGGCCCTCACCTGGGTCCGCCCGATCACGCCGGCCTTGGCCGCCGAGTAGGCGCCCAGGAGCGGCCAGCCGATCTTGCCGGCCTGGGACGAGACGTTGACGATCCGTCCCCCCTCGCCGTGCTCGATCATCCGACGGGCGCAGGCCCGTGAGGTCAGGAAGGTGCCCGTGAGGTTGACGGCCACGACCGCGTCGAACTCGGGGCGCGGGACGTCGAGCACCGGTGCGGCCCCGAACCCGGCGCCCGACCCGCCGGCGACGTTCGCGAGCAGCTGGGGTGGTCCGAGCACCTCGGCGATCTGCTCGATCGCCGCCTCGACCTGGGCCTCGTCGGTCACGTCGGCGGCCACGGCGACCGACCGTGCGCCGAGCTGTTCGAGTTCCTCGACGAGCGACGCCAGGTCGTTCGGGCCGGCGACCGCGTGGTCGGGGAAGCCCTCGATCGGCCGGGCGATGTCGACGACCCCGACGGCCGCCCCTTCACGGGCGAGGCGGACGGCGGTGGCGCGACCGATCGATCTGGGGCGCGCCGCGCCGGTGACGCCGGCGCCCTTGCCGGAGATCCCTGGGAGCTTGTCCCGACGGTAGCGCCGTGTCGGCGGGGTTCGGCCCGGGCCGGGCCGGCCTGCGGGCACCGGTGCCCGGTGGCGGGGGCCCGAACCCTGCGGTCGCTGTCGCAGGCGGGGGTTACGGTACGAACACATGTTCGATTCCGCTGGCGAGGACGCATTCCCCATCGTGGTGCCCACCACCGAGCTCACCCGGGCCGCCCGTTCCGTCGCCGACGCCGACCCGCGCGGCGAGTCCGAGGACGATCTGCTCGAGCGGCTCGCCGAGGTGGAGTCGGCCCGACGGGCGCTCGAAGCGGCCAGCGCGGCCCTCGTGGCCGAGCTCGACGACCGGAACGTGACCGACGATCGCTACGGAACCCGGACCAAGGACTTCCTCTGCGTGCAGTTCCGCCACGACTCGCGGGTCGCCGTCCGGCTGATCCGGACCGGCCGGGCCCTGCGCCGGCTGGACGTGGTGGGTGCGGCCCTCCGGTCCGGTCGGATCACGCTCGAGCACGCCGCGCTCCTGGCGAACCTCGCCAACCCGCGGGTGGCCGACGTCGTGCAGGGCGCCCAGAGCGAGCTCGTCGACCTGGCCCGGGTGATGCGGTTCGACGACTGGGCCCGTCACTGTCGGGCGCTGGTCGACCTGGCCGATGCCGAGGGTGGCCACCGGCCGCACCGGGACCAGCGGCGGTTGCACCTGGGCCGGGGGCTGGACGGTGTGCTCCACCTGTCCGGATCGTTGGTGGGCGCCGAGGCGGCCACGTTCGCTCACCTCGTCGAGTCGCACGCGGACCAGCTCTTCCGTCGTTCCGCCGCTGACGTTCGGGCGGCGGGGGAGCTCGCCATGCCGTCCCGCGCCCAGCTGCGGGCGGACGCGCTCGTCGACCTGGTCCGAGCGGGGGCCGCAGCGGTGACGCCTACGGCCACTGCCGCCGACGTCACCCTCGTGATCCCGGCCGACCATCCGTCGCTCCGAGGCGGCGCGCACCCGCCGGCCGCAACGGGTGCGTCAGGCGCAACGGGTGCAGCAGGTGCGTCCGGCCTCGACGGGCTGTCGCCGGGCGATGTCGATCTCCTGATGTGCGATCCGTTGGTGCGCGCCCTTGTCGTGGACTCCCTCGGGGTGCCTCTGGATCTGGGTCGCACGGTCCGGTTCGCCTCCCGTGACCAGCGACGGGCCCTGGCCGCTCGTGACGGCGGCTGCGTGTTCCCCGGCTGCGGGGCGCCAGCATCGTGGACCGATGCCCACCACGTCGTCCGTTTCGCCGACGGCGGTAGCACCGACCTGTCGAACCTGGCCTCGCTGTGCCGCCACCACCACGGCGTGGTGCACCGCCGGGGGTGGAGCATGTCGTCGACCGCCGGTCAGCGGTTCACCTTCACGACGCCCGGGGGACTCGTCCTCGAGTCGCAACGTCACGGACGCCGGGGCCAGGACTCGTCCTGAGGCGAAGGCTCAACCCTGCAGCAGGTCGGCCGTGATGTCGTCGAGCGACGCGCACCCGGCCAGCGCCATCGACCGGTCGAGGTCGTCGGCGAGCACCTCGAGCACGCGTTGCACTCCGTCCTGTCCTGCAACGGCGAGACCCCAGAGCACGGGCCGGCCGATCTGGACCGCGGTCGCGCCCAGGGCCAGGGCCCGCAGGACGTCCGTGCCCGTCCGGATGCCGCCGTCCACCAGCACGGTCGCTGCGGGATCCGCGGCTGCGACCGCCCGGGCGACCGGGCCGAGCGCCACGGCCGTCGCCGGGGCCCCGTCGAGTTGCCGGCCGCCGTGGTTGGACACCACGACCCCGACGGTCCCGGCGTCCAGGGCCCGGCGGGCGTCATCGGGCCGGCAGACCCCCTTGATCATCACCGGGAGTCGGGTGAGTCCGCAGAGCCACCGCAGGTCGTCCCAGGTGATCGACGGCGACACCGTCCAGCCGAGCACCTCGCCGATCCCACCGGTGGCACCCGGACCCGGTTGCGGGGCGTGCGCCCGCAGGTTGACCACGTCGATGCCGTCGGGCAGGTGGAATCCGGTGCTCGCCTCGCGGTGCCGGTCGCCCCACACCGGGGTGTCGACGGTCAGCTGGATCCCGACGCACCCCGCCGCCTCGGCTCGCTCCACCAGCGCCTCGGCCACCGACCGGCGCTCACCGATGTAGAGCTGCAGCAGCACAGGCGACCGAGTGGCGGCACAGATGTCCTCGAGCAGGGTCGACGACAGGCTCGAGACGACCATCGGTGTGCCCGTCGCCGAGCAGGCCCGGGCCGTCGCCAGCTCGCCGTCCGGATGCGCGAGCCGGTGGAGCGCGGTCGGCGCCACCAGCACCGGGGCCGGCAGGTCGACTCCGAGCAGCGTCGTTGCCGTGGACCGGCCGCCGACGTCGACGAGCACGCGGTGCCAGACGTCGAGCTCCGACCACGCCTGCAGGTTCCGGCGGAGCGTGTGTTCGTTCCCCGAGCCGCCGGCGTAGTAGGCGAGCGCCATCGCGTCGAGGCGACCCGCCGCCTCTGTCTCGAACGCCGCGAGGTGGTCCGGGAGGGGGTCGTTCACCATCCGCCCGCGTAGGTCAGGAACTGTCCGGTGGTGAATCGGCTCGTGCCGTCCAGGAACACCCCGCACATGGCGGCGAACTCCTCCATGGTGCCGAGTCGCCGCATGGGGACGGCGGCCTCGATGCGGGCCCGGATCTCGGGGTCGTCGGACCCGGTCGCGGCCCGGAACTCGGGGAAGTCCATGAAGTTCGTGCCCACGGCGTTCACCTGCACGTCCCGGGCGGCGACCTCGGCGGCCACGTTGCGGACCAGGTGGGTCGCGCCGGCCCGGGCCATGGAGTAGAGCGGGGCGCCCTTCGTGGCCCGACCCGCGGTCGCGCTCGTGATCACCAGCACCTGCCCGCCCCCGTGGTCGATCATGGCCGGCACCACCGACTTGAGGAACCGGTACGGCGCCTCCATGCAGCCCTGCACGACCTGCTCGAAGTCCTCGAAGGTCGCGTCCTCGACGAACCGGCCGACGACGATCCTCCCCGACGCCGCGCACGCTGCGTCCAGGCGGCCGAAGCGCTCGAAGGCCGCCTCCACCAACGAGTCGGTCGCCCCCGGCCGAGCCGGGTTGGACGCTCCGTCGACGGCCACGACGCGCGCTCCCAGCTGCTCGAGCTCCTCGAGCAGGCCGTCGGCCGGATCGGCGACGACCAGGTCGTGGCCGTGGGTTGCCAGCCAGCGACAGAGCGCCGGGCCGACGTACGCAGCGGCGTCGTGGACCAGCGCGACCCGGCGGGTTCCGGGCGCGGCGCTCACGAGGTCATCCCGTGCAGGCCGACGAACCCGCGGGCCAGTTCGATCTCACCCATGTGGCGCAGGCCGTGCTGGTAGAGCCAGCACTCGATCCCGTCCAACCGTCGGATCCCCTCGGGTCCGGCGACCCGGGCCGAGTAGGTGTTGGCGACGACGGGCGGCAGCGGCCGGGGGACCAGGACCTCGTCGAGCTCCGGGCCCTCCAGCGTGTCCAGCCACGCCTCGGTCCGGTCGAAGACCGTCCGCTGGTACTCGCGGAACGCCTCGTAGTCGCCGACGCGCTGGTGGACCATCTCGTCCACGGTCCGCTCCTTGCCGTGGTCGTCGATCGCCATGCGGACCCGTTCCTGCCACGCCTCGTTCCACATGGGCGGCACCCCCGCCAGGACCATGAAGGCCGCGTCCTCCATGTTCGTGTAGTGGAACAACGAGAACGCGATCGGCAGCACCCCGTCGCGTTCGACGTGGTTCACGTGCTCGAGCGTCATCGTCGCCGTGGCGTCGTGGTACAGCGAGTGCATCGCCCGCATGCGGCGACGCAGCGAGTCGAGGACGAGGTCGTACATGGGTGCTCCTGTCGTCGTGCGCTCAGCGCCGGTCGGCGAGTGCGGGGAACTCCTGTCGCCACGTCGCCGCAGCGTCCGTGTCGATGGTGGCCACCAGAACCTCTTCGTCGGTGCCGGCCTCGGCCAGGACCTCGCCGAGCGGGTCGATGACCGCCGACCTGCCGCCCAGGGTGACGCCGGCGTGGGTGCCCACCCCGTTGCAGGCCACGACCCAGCACTGGTCCTCGATGGCCCGGGCCCGGAGCAGCACCCGCCAGTGCTCGATCCGCCGGTCCGGCCAGCCGGAGGCGAGCAGGAACGCCGTGGCCCCCCGGTCGACGAGACCCCGGAAGTGCTCGGGGAAGCGCAGGTCGTAGCAGGTCGCCAGTCCGGTCGAGCCCAGCGGTGTGTCGAGCACCACCAGGTCGTCGCCGGCGGTCATCAGGGTGGTCTCGCCGCCGTCGAAGCCGAACAGGTGACGTTTGCGGTAGACGGCGGCGATGCTCCCGTCGGGAGCCACGAGCACCGACGTGTTGTGGGTGCGTTCACCGGACCGTTCCGGCACGGCGCCCAGGTGGATCCAGGTCGAGTGCTCCGCCGCCAGCCGGCGGAACCCCTCGACGAGTTCGCCGTCGATCGGTTCGGCCAGCCGGCCGGCGGCGGCGACGTCGAAGGCGCCGCTGACCCACAGCTCGGGGAGCACGACCAGGTCGGCCCGTTCGGTGGCGTCCCGGGTGAGCTCAACGGCCCGGTCGATCCGCGCCTCGACCGGTTCGGTGTCGTCGGACCGCAACTGCACCAGGGCGACCGTCGTGCTCACGTCGTGGACCCTATCGGCGGCGCCAGGCGCTGAACGAGCGGACCGATCCGTCGTGCGGCGTCACGAGCCAGGGCCACGGGTGGAGCTCGACCACGGCGTCGCCCAGCCGGGACCGGTGTCGACGATGGCCCGGGACCGGGGCGGCGGTGACGGCGACCCGTCGCTCGGCCAGGACCCGGATCGGTTCGCCCAGGTGCACCTCGACCGGCCGGCGCGTGGCCAGGTCGGCCAGGCACTCGGCCAGGAAGACCAGCCGCGTGCCCGACAGACGCAGTCGGCCGAGCAGCGGTTCGTCGAACACGAACACGGCCGGCAGGCCGGGGTGGGCGGCGAGCGCCGGGTCGCCGTCACCCAGCGACTCGGCGGTCAGCCAGACGGTGTCGGGTGGGCCGTCCCCGCTGCGCTCGACGACCCGGGGTCCGGCGGTGAGGTGCGGGACGTCGTCGTGGCGCAGCAGCCGCTCCAGGCCGGGGTCGACCGACCCGTCGGGGTGGCCTGTCGTCGGGGCGGCTTCGACCGGGCAGTCGTCCCGTCGGGCGCACCCGGCGCAGCGGCCCGGTGCTCGCTGCTCGACCTGGTCACGGGTCCAGACGTGGGGCCGGGCGCTCCCGGCGCCGCTGGTCCACTGCCAGCCGAGCCGGTTGGCGGCCCGGGAACCGTCGAGCAGCGATCGGAACATCAGGTCCTCGCCCGCCTGCCAGGCCCGCCGGCCCCGCACGCTCCACTGCGAGGCCAGCCAGAGGCGGGACTGGTTCGTGATCCAGCCGTCGCGCTCGAGGGCCGTGAGCTCGGCCCCCACGCAGGCCATCTCCCGCTCCTCTGCGGACCACTGCTCGTCGCCGCCCGCCGGGGGATCGGCGCGCAGCGACCGGCGGGTCCGGACCCCGAGGCGGGCGTAGAGGTGGCGCGCGTACTCCTGCCAGAGCAGCTCGTCGCGGAACCGCTCCACGTCCCGGGTGGGGCCGCCCTCGACGTGTGCCCAGACCCGGCGCAGCGGCAGCAGGCCGTGGCGGATCCACGGAGAGAGCCCCGACGCACCCCGCCGCTCGATTGGTTCGACCGTCGATCGGGTCGTGGCGTACCCCGTCACGTCGAACCCGTCGAGGGCCCGGTCGGCGGCGACCTGGCCGCCGCGGTGGGACCCGCTCGCCCGCACGGGGGTGGGCGTGAGGTGAGACAGGTGGTGCGCCACCCATCGGACCTCATCGCCGGGTGCCGGTGCCTCGAGTTCGGCCACGGAAGCCGGAACGGACGCCCGCTCCCGGGTATTCCACCGGGAGCGGCCGGCTCAGGTGGTGCGCCAGGCCCGCTCGAACGGGAGCCGCCAGGCGTGGGGCGCGATCAGCTGGTGGACGGCGTTGGGCCCCCAGGATCCCGTCGCGTAGGGCCGGACCGGTGGCGGGTCGGAGATGAGGGGTTCGGAGACCTCCCACAGCCGCTCGATGTTGTCGCTGGAGGTGAAGAGCGTGTGGTCGCCGCACATGGCGTCGTGGATCAGCCGCTCGTAGGCCTCGAGCACGTCGGCGTCCTCGTGGAGCGCGAACTGCAGGCTCTGCTTGTCGAGTTGCATGCCCGGCCCCGGGCGCTTGCCG
>SXMI01000069.1 GCA_005777415.1 Actinomycetota bacterium
GAGTCCGAGCAGCTGACCACCGGCGTGAACCCGGGCCTGATCCGGCTGTCGGTGGGCCTCGAGAACGTCGAGGACATCATCGACGACCTCGAGCAGGGCTTCGCCGCCGCCCGTTCCTGACGGTTCGGTGGCCCTGACGGGTCAGTGGTCGACGCGGATCGACGGGATGCCCAGTGCAACCGTCATGGTGGCGGGCATCCCGATCAGGTCGATCGGGTCGCCCAACCAGGACGTCGAGCGCAGCATGAGCGTCTCGGCCTTGTGCGGTCCGGTCGTGACGGTCAGGTCCAGCGTGGTCCCCGGGCCCGTCGACCCGTCGGCCGGCTCGGCGTCCTCGGCGTCGACGATGAACACGTCGTAGGTACCGTCGGGCAGCAGGGCGTCGTCCACGGCCGCAGGTTACGTTCCCGGACGCGGGAGGACCCGCCCGGGGTCGGGGCGGGTCCTCCGTTGTCACACCCAGGGGGATGGGCGATCAGGTGCGGCCGGCAGCGACCTCCTCCTGCTGGGCCTTGGGGAGCTGCTCGACGACGATGTCCTGCAGCGAGTAGGCGACGTCCCCGGGGTAGGCGGCGACGCCCATCTCCGGGTAGTCGAGGCCGGCGAGCTCGTCCTCGACCGAGGAGCGGATCCCGCCCTTGGTCAGGGCGTTCTGGACCTTGAAGAAGCCGTAGGCGATGCCGAACATGACGGTCCAGATCACCAGCACACCGATCAGCTGGGCGATCAGCTGCTGGATCCCGAGCGCCGGGTCGTAGAGGATCCCGGTCACGCCGGTCTCCGCCGTGGCATCGGTCTCCGTCACGTTCCACAGGGCGCCGTACTCACCGGTGGCGAAGATGCCGACGGCCAGGGCGCCGAAGGTGCCGCAGACGCCGTGGACCGCCACTGCGCCAACCGGGTCGTCCAGGCCCCGCTTCTCCACGAAGAACACCGCCTCGACCACGAGGACACCGGCGATCAGGCCGATCACCGCTGCGGCCCACGGGTCGATGAACGCACATGGTGCAGTGACGGCGACGAGGCCGGCCAGCATGCCGTTGGCGATCATGCCGGGGTCCGGCTTGCCCGTCCGCTTCATGATCCAGAACATCGATGCGACCAACCCCACGGCCCCGGCGATGCCCGTGTTGACCGCAGCCACGGTGAAGCGGACGTCGGTGGCGGCGAAGGTCGAGGCGGCGTTGAAGCCGAACCAGCCGAAGAGCAGGATGAATGCGCCGAGCAGGGCCATCGGGATGTTGTGCCCGGGCAGGGCCCGGGCCTTGCCGTCCTTGCCGTACTTGCCGATCCGGGGACCGAGGACCATGGCACCGGCCAGCGCAGCGGCTCCACCGACGGCGTGCACGATGCCCGATCCGGCGAAGTCGACGTATCCGAACCCGAGTCCGACGTTGTTGCCGAGCTGGCTCAGCCAGCCCCCGCCCCAGGTCCAGGCGCCGAACAGCGGGTAGTAGATCGCTCCGCAGAACAGGCCCCACCACATGAAGCTCGTGAACTTCCAGCGTTCGGCCATGGAGCCGGTCGGGATGGTCGCCGTGGTGTCCATGAAGGCCACCATGTAGAGGAAGAACGCGGCCACGGCGGGCAGCAGCACGTCGGGGATGTTGTTGAGCGCCACGGCGTCGGCGGAGAACCAGAGGAAGTTCCAGTCGCCGAACCCGATCAGCTTGCCCCCGAGCGCCTCGTCGAAGCCGAAGTACCCGGCGTAGCTGTAGCCGCCGAACATCAGCGAGAAGCCGATCACGAAGAAGCCAACGAAGCCCAGACCGAAGATGGCCAGGTTGGTCGTGACCACGTGGGCAGCGTGCTTGGCCCGGCAGAACCCGGTCTCCACCATGGCGAACCCGGCCTGCATGAAGATCACCAGCGCCGCACCGACGACGATCCACATCAGGTTCAGGCCGAACCCGTCTCCGCCCACCGGCACGGCGGCCGCCGGGTCGAACGTGGGGACGTCGTCCTGGGCGAGAGCCACGGCCGGTGTCGACAACACCGCCCCTGCGACGAGCAGGCCAGCGAGCAGCTGGGCCTTGCGTGTTCTGAGCACGAAGGTGACCTCCTGGTTGTGCGATCCGACGGATCGGCCCGTGGCCGCACGGAAGTGGTGCGACCGTCCCGGCGGCACAGGTGGCGCCTCCGGGATGGCGGCAACGTACGGAGGTCGTGTTTCGGTTCTGTTTCCTTGCGTGCAACCGGTCGTGAACGCTGCGGCCGCCCGCCGACGGCCGACCTAGTCTCGGCCCGGTGGTCGGATCGGTCGCACGCATCGCACGGGTGGTGATGCTGGTCGGGTCGGTGCTGCTCGTCGGGTCGGTGGCCGCCTGCGCCGGGCCGACGGACGGGTCCGACGCCTCCCGCACGCTCGTCGTCTCCGCCGCTGCGTCGCTGGCCGAGCCGTTCGGAGGGCTGGCCGCGGATCTCGAGGCGCAGCGACCCGGACTCGACGTGCAGGTCAACCTGGGGTCCAGCGCAACGCTCGCCGCCCAGATCGTGGACGGTGCCCCCGCGGGCGTGTTCGCGTCGGCCGCGGAGGCCCCGATGGACCGCGTGGCGGAACGGGCGGTCGACCCCCGTCCGTTCGCCACCGACGACCTGGTCCTGGCGGTACCGGCCGGCAACCCGGGTCGCGTTGCGGTGACCGCCGACCTGGTTCGACCGGAGCTCCGCATCGGCCTGTGCGCGACCGGGGTGCCCTGCGGCGACTACGCACGGAACGCGCTGCAGGACGCAGGGGTCACGCCGTCGGTGGACACCGAGGAGCCCGACGCCGGTTCCCTGCTGGCCAAGGTGCGCCTCGGCGAGCTCGACGTCGCCGTGCTCTACCGCACCCAGGTCCGCTCGGCCGGTCCGGAGGTGGAGCTGGTCGAGCTGTCGCCGTCCTCGGACATCCGGGCCGTGTACCTGATCGCCACCCTCCGATCGCCCGACGGCTCGCCGCCGTCGGACGACGCCCGGGCCTTCGTGGACCTGGTCCTCGGCCCCGGGTCGGCGACGCTCCGGGACGCCGGGTACGGGGCTCCGTGAGCGGGCCGTCGGGCGGTCGGCCGCCCCTCCTCGTCGCCGTCGGGCTGCTGGGGGCCGCGGTCCTCGTCCTCCCGGTCGTGGCGCTGCTGGTCCGGGTCCCGTGGTCCGACGTCGGCACCGTCCTGGGATCGACCACCGCACGCGAGGCGCTCGCGCTGTCGCTCGGGACCTCGCTCGCCGCCACCGCGGTCAGCGTCCTGCTCGGCGTCCCGCTGGCCTGGCTGCTCGCCTCCGGCACGGGGCGACCGGCGGCCATCGGCCGGGCCGTCGTGCTCCTCCCGATCGTGTTGCCGCCCGTCGTCGGCGGCGTCGCCCTGCTCGCGGCGTTCGGGCGGAGCGGCGTGCTGGGCGCCCCGCTCGAGGGGGTGGGTGTGGTCCTGCCGTTCTCCACGGCGGGTGTCGTGCTCGCCCAGGTGTTCGTCGCCATGCCGTTCCTGGTGGTCACCGTCGAGGCGGCGCTCCGGGAGCTGGACGGACCCCGGCTCGATGCCGCGGCCACCCTGGGCGCCGACGGGTGGCGGGCCTTCCGGCAGGTCACCCTGCCGGCCGCCGCACCGGCGGTCCTGGCCGGCGCCGCCCTGGCCTGGGCCCGGGCCCTGGGTGAGTTCGGGGCCACGATCACCTTCGCCGGCAACCTGCCCGGTCGGACCCAGACCCTGCCGCTGGCCGTCTACCTGGGCGCCCAGACCGAACCGGGCACGGCCTTGGTGCTCAGCGCCGTGCTGGTCGTGGTGTCGCTGGCCGTGCTGGTGGCCCTGCGGGGGCGCTGGCTCCCGGGGGTGCTCCGACGCTGATCAGAGCACCCGCTCGAGCACGTGGTCGACGCACCGGGTGAGCGCGGCGACGTCCTCGGGGTCGATTGCCGGGAACAGGGCGACGCGCAGCTGGTTGCGCCCGAGCTTGCGGTAGGGCTCCACGTCCAGGATCCCGTTGTCCCGCAGGATCGCCGCCAGGATGGCGGCGTCGACGGTCTCGTCGAAGTCGATGGTGGCCACGACGTGCGAGCGCAGGTCGGGGTCGGTGACGAACGGCCGGGCGTGGGCGTGGCCGTCGGCCCATCCGTAGACCGCGGCGGCCGATGCGTCGCAGCGTCCGGCGGCGAACTCGAGGCCGCCGTGCTCGAGGACCCAGTTCACCTGCTCGACCGCCAGGAACAGGGTGGCGAGCGACGGCGTGTTGTAGGTCTGGTCCTTGCGCGAGTTGTCGAGTGCGATCTGCAGGTCCAGGAACGCCGGCACCCACCGCTCCGATGCGGTGAGCCGGCCGATCCGCTCGATCGCGGCCGGGGAGCACGCGGCGATCCACAGGCCGCCGTCCGAGGCGAAGCACTTCTGGGGGGCGAAGTAGTAGGCGTCGCACTCGCCCACGTCGACGCGCAACCCGCCGGCGGCCGAGGTGGCGTCCACCAGCACCAGCGCGTCGCCGCTGCCGTCCGGACGTTGCGGGGTCACCGCCACGCCGGTCGAGGTCTCGTTGTGGGTCAGGCAGTAGGCGTCGATCCCCTCGACCGCCTCGGCGACCGGCGCCCCGCCCGGATCCGCGCTCCGCACGTCGGGATCGGCGAGGAACGGGGCCTCGGCCGCCGCGGTGGCGAACTTGGTGGAGAACTCGCCGAAGGTGAGGTGCTGGCTGCGCTCCTCGATGAGGCAGAGCGTGGCGGCGTCCCAGAAGGCCGTCGTGCCGCCGTTGCCGAGCAGGACCTCGTAGCCGTCGGGCAGCGAGAACAACTCGGCGAGTCCGTTGCGGAGCTCGCCCACCTTGAACTGCACGGCGGCCTGGCGGTGGCTCGTCCCCAGGAAGTGGCCGGCGGACCCGCTGAGCATCTCGACGGCGTCGGGACGGACCTTGGAGGGGCCGCAGCCGAACCGGCCGTCGTGGGGGAGCAGGTCGTCGGGGATGGCGATGTCGGGGATCTCGATCACCCGGACAGTGTGTCGCACGCGGCGGGGCCGCCACGCCGCCGAACCCGTTCGGGCCGCCGGTCGGTCCACCGCTAGGTTTCGGTCCATGAGCAGTCCGCCCCGGAGCAACCGGATCGCCCGCCGCATCGCGGCCATCACCCCCTCGGCCACCCTGGCGGTGGACGCCAAGGCCAAGGCGCTGGTGGCCGCCGGCCGGCCCGTGATCGGATTCGGTGCGGGCGAGCCCGACTTCCCGACCCCGCCCGCGATCGTGGCCGCCGCCGAGGCGGCCTGCGCCGATCCGGCCAACCACCGGTACTCGCCGACGCCGGGCCTGCCGGTGCTCCGGGAGGCGATCGCCGCCAAGACGCTGCGGGACTCCGGTGTGGAGGTCGACCCCGGCCGGGTGGTCGTCACCAACGGCGGCAAGCAGGCCGTCTACGAGGCCATCCTGGCGGTCGTCGACGAGGGCGACGAGGTGCTCCTGCCGGCGCCCTACTGGACCACGTACCCCGAGCCGATCGCCCTGGCCGGCGGCACGTCCGTCGTGCTGCCGACCGACGAGTCGACCGGCTTCCGGGTCACGGTCGAGCAGCTCGAGGAGGCCTGGACGCCGCGCACGAAGGCGCTGATCTTCGTCTCGCCGTCCAACCCGACGGGTGCGGTGTACCCCCGCGACGAGATCGAGGCGATCGGCCGCTGGGCGCTGGAGCGGGACGTCGTGGTGCTCACCGACGAGATCTACGAGCACCTCGTCTACGGCCGGGCCGAGTTCCACTCGATTCTGGAGGTCGTGCCCGAGCTCGCCGACTCCTGCGTGGTCCTCAACGGCGTCGCCAAGACTTTCGCCATGACCGGCTGGCGCGTCGGGTGGTTGTTTGGTCCCGCCGACGTGACCGCCGCCGTCACCAACCTGCAGAGCCACCTCACCTCGAACGTCGCCAACGTGGCCCAGCGGGCCGCCCTGGCGGCGGTGTCCGGTCCGTTGGACGCCGTCGAGGAGATGCGCTCGGCCTTCGACCGCCGCCGCCGCACCATGCACGCGCTCCTCTCCGACATCGACGGCGTGACCTGTCAGGAGCCGGAGGGCGCCTTCTACGCCTTCCCGAACCTGACCGGCCTCCTGGGGCGCGACCTGGGGGGTGCCACGGCGGGCTCCACGCTGGAGCTGGCGGACCTGGTGCTGGAGCAGGCGAACGTGGCGTTCGTCCCCGGCGAGGCGTTCGGCGCCCCGGGGTACGGCCGGTTCTCCTACGCCCTCGGTGACGCCGACCTGGAGGAGGGGCTGGCGCGGATCCAGCGACTGGTCCAGGGGTGAGCGGGGAGGACCGGGTCGTCGCCCCGTTCGGCACCTGGCACTCGCCCCTCGACCCGGCCGCAGCGGCCGCCGGGGGCGTGCGCTTCGACCGGGTCGAGATCGCCACCCGCCCGGACGGTGCGGTGACGGTCCGCTGGCAGGAGTCCCGACCGGCCGAGCGCGGCCGGGGTGTGGTCTGCGAGTGGCGCAGCCGACCCGGCCACCCGGACGGCGCCGGGTCCACGGAGCTGACCGGCCGCGACCGCTCCGTCCGGAGCGGGGTCAACGAGTACGGCGGCGGGTCGTGGTGGAGCGGCCCGGACGGAGCCTGTTTCGTCGTGGACGCGTCGACGCAGCAGGTGCTGCGGATCGGACCCGACGGCGCGACCCGGCCGGTCACGCAGGTGCCGGTGACCGGTGGCGTCGACCGCCACGCCGCCGGCGTCGTCGTCCCGGGCGGGCGGTGGATGGTGGTCGAGCGCGAACGGATCGTTCCGGTGATCGGGACCTCGCACCACGAGCTCGTCGCGCTGCCGGTGGACGAGCCGGTGGCGGTGGGCGGCCTGCCGGTCGTCGACGGAGCGGACTTCGTCGCCGCCCCCACGGTGTCGCCCGACGGACGCGCCCTCGCCTGGCTCCGCTGGGACCACCCGGACATGCCGTGGGACGCCGCCGAGCTGTGGGCGGGGGCGCTGCACGACGACGGCGAGGAGCTGACGGTCACCGGGGCCCGTCGGGTGGCCGGCGGCCGGCCGCTCGGGTCACCGCGACCCGTCTCGGTGTGCCTGCCGTCGTTCGACCCCGACGGCGTCCTGTGGTGGTGCGACGATCGCAGCGACTGGTGGCACCTGCGCCACGCGCCGGTCGCCGGCGTGCCCGAGGAGGGCGTCGGCGACACGGTGGACCTGGTGTGGGACCGCGAGGAGGAGGTCGGCGAACCCCGCTGGACCTCCGGGGGGCGTCGCGTCGGCTGGTGCGACGACGGCCGGGTCGTGTTCGCCGCCGCGGCCGGCGGGCGACACGCGGTGTGGGTGGCCGCACCGGGCACCGAACCGGTCCGGCTCCCCGGTGTCGACGCCACCCACGTGGAGCACCTCGCCGTCTCGGGGCGTCACGTGGCCATGGTCGCCGGCGACGGGGTGCGGCCCACGACCGTGTGGCTCGTCGACGTGGACACCGGGGCGGCCGTCGACCTGCGCGGCGCGGTCCCGCTGCTCGACGCGGACGACATCTCGGTCGCGGAGCCGATCACCTTCCCGACGACCGACGGCGAGGTGGCCCACGGGCTGTTCCACCCCCCGGTCTCGGCGACCCATCGGGGCCCCGACGGTTCCCTCCCGCCGCTCGTCGTCCGGATCCACGGCGGGCCCACGGCGGCATCCCGGGCCGAGTTCTCACCGTCGGTCCAGTTCTGGACCACCCGGGGACTGGCGGTGGTCGAGGTCGACTACCGGGGGTCCACCGGGTACGGCCGCCGGTACCGCGACCTGCTGCGCGGCCAGTGGGGCGTGGTCGACGTCGAGGACTGCCGCTCCGCTGCCGGTTGGCTGGCCGAGCAGGGGCGGGTCGCCGCCGGCGCCTGCGTGATCCGAGGCGGTTCGGCCGGAGGGTTCACGGCGCTCTCGGCGCTCGTGGCGGACGGCCGCGCGATCCGTGCCGGGGGCGAGCCGGTGTTCGCCGCCGCCTGCACGCTCTACGGGGTGACGGACCTGGCCGCGCTCGCGGCGGACACGCACGAGTTCGAGTCCCGCTACCTCGACGGGCTCGTCGGCGTGTGGCCCGACGAGGCCGCCGTCTACGCGGCCCGGTCACCGGCCGCCCACGTCGAGCTGATCGACGCGCCGGTGCTGATCCTCCAGGGGGGCGAGGACCCGGTGGTGCCGGTTGCCCAGGCCCACGAGCTGCGGGACGCGCTCGCCGCCCGGGGCGTGCCGCACGCGTGCGTCGTCTTCCCGGGCGAGGCCCACGGGTTCCGCCAGGCGCAGAACGTGGTCCGGGCGCTCGAGCTGGAACTGGCCTGCTACGGCGAGGTGCTGGGCTTCGTCCCCGACGATCAGGTCCCGTCGACGGTCCTGGCCCGCAGCACCGCCGTGGCGCCCGAGCGTCCCGACACGTAGGCGCCCTCCACCCGGGGCCCGTCGAAGGCGTCACCCGCCAGGACGAGCGGCTCCGGCCCGTCGACGGCCACGCAGCTGCGCTCCGGCCAGGTGGTCCTCGGTGCCGCGTACAGCCACCGCTTGAGCTGGGCCTCGACGATGCCCGCCCCGCCGGTCCAGGCCGATGCGGCATCGACGAGCGCGCCGAGCACCTCGTCGTCGGGCCGGTCCCAGTGCGACCGGGACCACCGGGGCGAGGCGTGCAGGGTGAGCGCCGAGGGGTCGGCCAGGCCCTTGGACGCGTTGTCGGCCACGAAGCTGAACGGCCCCCGGGCGGGGTCCGGGTGGGTGGCGTCGAACTGCACCGCCCCGGGCTCGGGCACGGCGCCCGGACCATCGAGCAGGAGCATGAGGGCGAACGCCGGGTCGTAGTCGATCCGGGCGAGCGCCGGCCCGATGCCGGCGTCCAGTTCGACCTCGCCGGCCGCCAGGAGGGCCAGTGTCTGGGGCACCGGGCTGGTGAGCAGGACGGCGGGGGCGCGGAGGTCCACGCCGTCGCCGAGGACGGACCATCCCCGGTCGGTCCGCCGCACGGCGGTCACCTGCACGCCGGTCCGCACGTCGTCGAGGTCGGCGGCCAGGTGCTTGGCCAGCGCGTTCATGCCACCGACCACCTGGTACCGGGGGTGGTGGTCGCCCCCGCCGAATCCCCGGCACCACTCGCGGACCAGGCCCGTCGCCGTGAGCTCGTCGATCAGCGCCCGGAGCTCGGGGCCCCGCTGGGTGAAGAACTGGGCGCCGTGGTCCAGTCGTGCCGTCCCCATCCGACGGGTGGCCAGGCGCCCGCCGACCGAGCGACCCTTGTCGACCACCACGACGCGTCGCCCGGCCTCCTGCAGGTCCCGGGCCGCGGTCAGACCCGAGAGGCCGGCGCCCACGACCACGACGTCGCACTCGTGGACCTCGGCATCGCTCACGTCCGTGATGATGCCACGGCCCGACGCTCGGCTGGCCGCTCCCCGGCGGCACGGGCAAGGATGGGGCCATGCGAGTCCTGGTCACCGAGAAGATCGCCGACGGGGGGCTGGACCGCCTCCGGGATGCCGGCCACGAGGTCGATGTGCAACTCGACCTGAGCCCCGAGGCCCTGCTCGATGCCGTGCGGGGTGCGCATGCCCTCATCATCCGGTCCGCCACGCAGGTGACCGCTGACGTGCTCGCCGCCGGGAGCGACCTGGTCGTGGTCGGCCGGGCCGGGATCGGCCTCGACAACGTCGACGTGGCCGCTGCCACCGACCGCGGCGTCATGGTGGTCAACGCCCCGCAGTCCAACACGCTGTCCGCGGCGGAGCACACCATGGCGCTGCTCCTCTCGCAGGCCCGCAACGTGCCCCAGGCCCACGCCGCGCTGAAGGCCGGACGCTGGGAGCGCTCCAAGTGGGAGGGCGTCGAGCTGTCCGACAAGACCCTCGGGATCATCGGCCTGGGCCGGATCGGCAAGCTGGTGGCGCAGCGGGCCATGGCCTTCGGCATGCGGGTCGTGGCCTACGACCCGTTCGTCTCGGACGACCGGGCGCGGCGGATCAACGTGACGCTCTGCAGCCTCGACGACCTGGTCGCCCAGGCCGACTTCATCACGCTGCACCTGGCGAAGACCCCCGAGACCGTCGGACTGATCGACGCCGACATGCTGGCGAAGGCCAAGCCCAGCCTGCGGATCGTGAACGTGGCCCGGGGCGGGATCGTCGACGAGCAGGCGCTCGCCGACGCCGTGCGCGACGGCCGGATCGCCGGGGCTGCGATCGACGTGTTCGACACGGAACCGACCACCGAGTCGCCGCTGTTCGAGCTCGACGCCGTGGTGGTCACCCCCCACCTGGGGGCGAGCACCGCCGAGGCCCAGGACAAGGCCGGCGACACGATCGCCGAGATGGTGGAGCTCGCACTGGCCGGGGACTTCGTGCCCTACGCCGTGAACGTGAGCGCGGCCGAGGCGTCCGAGACCATCCGCCCGTACCTGGGCCTGGCCGAACGGCTGGGTCGGATCTTCGCCGGTCTGGTCGGCGCCACCGACGGGCCCCTCGAGATCGAGTACCAGGGGCAGATCGCCGACTACGACACCCGCATCCTGACGCTGTCGGTCCAGAAGGGGTTCTTCTCGGTGGTGACCGGTGAGCCGGTCAGCTACGTCAACGCCCCGTCGGTCGCCGAGGAGCAGGGGATCGAGGTCCGACCCACGGCCACCACCACCGCCCGGGACTACGTCAACCTGGTCACCATCCGGTCGTCCGGCCACAGCCTGGCCGGGACGCTCGTGGGGTTGAACAGCGTCCCGACGGTGGTGATGATCGACGACCACGCCGTCGACGTGCCCCCGGCGCAGCACCTGCTGGTCGTCCGCAACGAGGACCGGCCCGGCATGATCGGCGCCGTCGGCACCGTGCTCGGCGCCGCCGGTCTGAACATCGACGACATGGCCGTCGGTGCCGCCGAGGACGGCGCCAAGGCGCTCATGGCGATCGCCACCGGAGCGGCCGTCCCCGCCGAGGTGCAGGACGAGCTGCGCGCCGTCGACGGCATCACCTCGGTCGCCGCCGTCTCGGTCTGAGCCGGCGGCCGCCGCTCACAGACCCGTGCGGACCTCCGGGCTGCGGAGCTCGGCATCGAAGGTCCACACGGCCGACCCGGTGACCCCGTGGATCCGGTCGTCGACGACCACGGTGCGCGTCATGGTCTCGTCGGTCCGCCGGTCGCCGTTGGCGTCGGGTGCGAACTCCCGGGCCAGCTCGAGTCGGTCGCCGACGACCCGGACGAACACCCGACGTGGGCCGTCGGGTCCGCCCGGGTCGGGCCGGGGCCGGCAGATGTACTCGAAGCCAACCGTGGTGCAGTCCTGGGTGTTGATCCCGAACCGCTCCATCGGGAACGACGCCGTGCCCCGGACCGGGTCCCAGGTGAACGCCAGGGGGTCGCCGCCGAGCCTGGACGCGGAGTCGGGGAAGGCCAGGACAGCGGTCTCGACCGGTCGGGTGGGATCCGAGACGTCGAACAGGGAGACCTTGGCGCCCGTGGTGACGCCCCGGTCGTCGGCGTCGACGCCGATGCCGAGCAACCGGCCGTCGCCGAGGGGGTGGAGGTACTCCGAGAAGCCGGGGATCTTCAACTCGCCGAGCACCCGGGGGGCGGTCGGATCCGAGACGTCGATCGCGAACAGCGGATCGACCTGACGGAACGTGACGACGTAGGCCAGATCGCCCACGAACCGGACCGATTGCACCCGCTCCCCGACGCCGAGGTCATCGACGTGGCCGATCTCGGCGAGCACGCCGTCGGCCCCCGGGCGCAGGACCGTCAGGCGACCCTCGGTCGGTGGGATGGCCGTCACCGGCGGTGCCGGAAGGATCTCGGTGGGTCCCGAGGTCACGCCCGGCGCAGGCACCGGGTCGGTCGTGGTGGTGACGATCCGCAGATCACCGTCCCGCTCCGACAGCGAGTACTGGTCCAGCACCTCTCCGGGCACCGACCCCGACCCCGAGTAGCGGGTGCCGTCGCCGGTCAGTTCGATCCGGTGCACCGCTGAGTTCGGGAGGTCCCAGGAACCCAGGCCGGAGGTCAGGTAGACGGCGTCGGGGGAGGCGTAGACGGTGGTGCCCAGGCCGGCGCCGCCCTGCACCGTGGTGGTCGACAGGTCGTCGAGCGTCGCACCGACGTTCACGACGCTGAGCAGTTCGGGGCTCGTGACGGTCATGTTGGGGTCGTCGACGCTGGCCGTGACGTCGGGGGTGGCCAGCACCTGCTCGCAGTCGACGAGCGGCTGGACGGTCCCGTCGGGGGTGATCCGCCGGGGGAGCACCTGATCGCTGGTGATCGACTCGACGATGGCCCGGGTCCCGGCCGGATCGGAGTAGACGCCGCTCCCGGCCCGGACGACGATCTCGGGAACGGTGGAGAGCACCACGCGGGGCACGTCGTCGACCATCCGGGTGGCCACGACCGAACCCTCGAGCATGGTGCTGGCCGTGACTCGTGGTGCCGCCGGGTCGGAGGTGTCCACGAGCATCACGGTCGCGGTCGGTCCGGTGGTCCACGTCACCGGTGACCCGAGGGTTCCGTCACCGATGACGACGAGTTCCTCGTTGCGGAGCAGCAGCGACGGCGGCTGGGGGTACCGAGAGTCCAGGCTCAACCCGATGCCATCGGACGCCGCCGTGGCCAGGGTGCTCCCAGCGATCGCTCCACTCGCAACGAGCGGCAGCGCGACCCGGCCGACCACCCGTGGCGGGTCCTCGAGCGCAACGGTCCTCAGTTCCAGCCCCGTCGGCGTCTGGACCGTGGTGAACAGGAACCGGCCGTCGGTGACCGTCGAGTTGCCCTCGGCCACGCCGGCTTCCTGGTCGTTCGAACCGGCGACCACGACACCCGCGTCCTCGGCGGCCAGCCCCTGCACCGTCGCCAGTCCAGAGATCTCCGGTGTGCCGCTGCTACCGGCTCCGGCATTCCCGAATCCACCGCTCGTGGCGCGCTCCACGTACTCGACGGCATCGAGCAGCACCGACCGGACCCGGCCCGCCACGGCGTCACAGGAGTCCGTCCTCGACAGCGCCGCGAGCGCCACCTCGCCGGTGCCCGTCCCGGACACGCCGACGATCGCCGGGGCGACGGTGGCGCGGCCCGGGTTGTCGGAGGTGCAGGCTCCGGAGATCGCGGCCACCGCGGTGACCACGGCGAACCACCTCAGGCATCCACGAGTCGGTGTCATCAGCGCTCCCCGGGTAGCTCACGCAGGTTGATCGTCACTCGGGGTAACGCTCGGGCGACCGGATCGGTTCACGCCACCGTTCGGGATCAGGCGATCACGGGCATCCAGGCCGGGCGTTGCTGCTCGTAGGCGGTGATCTCCGCCTCGTGCTGCAACGTGAGGCCGATGTCGTCGAGCCCGTGCAGGAACCGGTGCCGAACGGCGTCGTCGAGCGGGAAGTCGACGACCAGGTCGAGCCCCGGCACCTCCAGCACCCGGAGCTCCACGTCGACGATCAGCTCGAGCGTCGGGTCGGCGACGAGCGCGTCCAGCAGCTGCCGGCCCACCTCGGCACTCACCTCGACCGGCACCAGGCCGTTCTTGGTGGCGTTGTTGCGGAAGATGTCGCCGAACCGCGGTGAGACGACGGCGGCGAAGCCGTACTGCTGGATGGCCCAGACCGCGTGCTCGCGGCTGGACCCGGTGCCGAAGTTCTCGCCGGCGACGAGCACGGTGGCGCCCTGGTAGGGCTCCTGGTTCAACACGAAGTCCCGGTCGTCCCGCCACTCGCTGAACAGGCCGGCCTCGAACCCGGTGCGCTCGACCCGCTTCAGCCAGTCGGACGGGATGATCTGGTCGGTGTCGACGTCGGAGCGGTCCAGGGGCACGCCCCGGCCGGTGATCACGCGGACGGCTTCCATCAGAGTTCCTCCGGGGTGGTGACGTGGCCGGCGCTGGCCGTGGCGGCGGCGACGGCGGGTGAGACCAGGTGGGTGCGGCCGCCGCGCCCCTGCCGGCCCTCGAAGTTGCGGTTCGACGTGGAGGCCGACCGCTCACCC
>SXMI01000070.1 GCA_005777415.1 Actinomycetota bacterium
CGCCCGGTTGGCGGCGAACGCATCGACCTCGTCGACCGGACGACGGACGTCCCACCGCCCGTCCGGTCGGGCCACGGCCGCACTCCCACGGGTGGCCGGTGCCGCACCGGGGAACCCGGACTCGTCGTGACCGGTCGCGGTCTCGCCCGGAACGTAGAGGGGCTGCACGTCGACGCCGCCGTCGGTGCTCGACAGGAGGGAGTCGAACGACCGACCCTTCAGTGCGGTCTCGACGGCGGACTCCCAGTCCGCCCGGCTCGCCTCCGGGAAGGCGGCCGCCAACGGCGGCAGCAGCGGACCGGGCGATGTCCCCTCGGCTCCTGACACGTCGACCTCCTCGACCTCCGGCGGCGACCCTCTCGGTCGGCCTCGGGATCGCCGGGAGGCTACCGGAGGGCGCCGCCCGGCTCCGAAGCGGCAGGTGAGCCCGGACCCCGGTAGGGCGGCGGTCGCAGGACGGGACCCTCGGCGACTGCCGTCGCACCCACGGTCGGACCGTCGGCCGGGACCGCCGCCCGGGTCCTGCGTCCGGTGCCGCCCCGGGCCGAGGCCGGGAGTGGTCGACGGGTCGACCGGTCGCCGAGCGTGAGCACCCGGTAGAGGGTGAGGAAGAGCATGGCCGCCGCCAGCCCCAGGGTCGCCCAGCGGAACCACGGGTTCGATGCGTCGGTGCCCGCCGTCATGGCGTGCACCCCGACGAGCACGCCCACGGGGAACGAGAGCAGGTGGACGGCGTGCCAGCGACGACGCGGCATCCGGCGCTGCAGGAGCGAGGTGACCTGGACCACGGCGAGGAGCCAGATTGCGAACACCCCCCAGGCGACCGCCGTCGGTTCCCAGTCGGACGCGAACGGCACGACGAGTTCGACGACCGTGAACTCCTCGTAGCTGTCGGCCCAGAGGGCGAGCAGGTGGACGACGACGAAGACCACCGAGAGGCCGGCCAGACCCCGGTGCAGGTCGGTCAGCCAGGCCGGCAGTCCCTTGCGGACGACGATGCGGGTGCTGAGCAGCAGCCCCCAGACGATCGTCACCGCGATGAGCACCGCGGCGACCATCCCGCTGGAACGCGCCACGAACCACCAGAACTGCTCGTTCACCGGGCCGTCCTCACCGGGGTCAACAGATCGTCGGCCACCTCACCACCATCGGCACGGGGCCCGTGGACCATGAACTCCCCGGCCCGATCGCCGAGGACGGCCTGGATTCCGTCGAGCGTGGTGACGAGCACGCCGCAGCCCTCGGCCATCCGACGGAGTTCGGGTGACGGGCCCCCGTCGGACCAGTCGACGAGCGCAGCCGTCGCCAGGGCCTCCGCCCACCAGGCCGTGTCGGCGATCACGGTCACCGAGGCGGCCGGACCCCGGACGGGACGCCGCGTGCGGGGATCGATCACATGGTGGACCGACTCGCCGTCGGTGGTCCGCCACGTGCGGCGGAGCCGGGACGAGGTGGCCAGTGCGCCGCCGCCGACCGCCACCCGGACGAGCGGCCCCACGAGGTGGTCGACCTCGACCTCCCAGCCGTCGGTCGGCGGAGGGCCGCCCGCCCGCAGGTCGCCACCGACGTTGACCAGCACAGCGACATCGGGACCGGCACCCACCAGGAACTCGGCGACGACCAGGTCGGCAGCGAGACCCTTGCCGATCCCACCGGGATCGAGACGCGCACCGACCGGCAGCCGGACGAGTCCGGACGACTCGTCGACGTGGATCCGATCGACCGGGTGGTGGACGGGGGCGACCCGGCCGCCTCGATCCCCGGACCATGGGAAGGGCCGGTCGTAGCCGAGTCCGACGAGTGCGTCACCGACCAGCGGGTCGAACCGGCCGCCGGTCAGCTGCCAGGCGAGCACGGCGTGGGCCACGAGCGTCGCCGTGTCGGACCCGACCACCGCCGGCGCGCCGTCGAGCGCGTTCAGCTGCGACACCTCGCTGTCATCGAGGAACCGCGACCAGGTCCGCTCCAGTTGGACCAGTCGCTGCAGCACCTGATCAGGGTCCGGCTCGACCCCGTCGGTGCGGGGTCCGGCGGTCCGGACCAGGACATCGACGTCGGTCCCCATGAGATGGGCCGAGGCCCGCCGCAGCGTCACCCTGCCCTGCCTCAGCTCGCCGAGGACCGGGTCGCCGGTGCGGGCCGGGGTGCCGGTGCCGGACGGGGGGCGCTGGCTGCGCCCGACGACCCCGACGAACCCGACGACTGGGCGCCGGCCGAGCCACGTGCGGACGAACCGGACGAGCCGGACGAACCCGACGATCCGGACGAACCCGACGAACGGCCGGAGGACGTCGACGAGTCGGGTCGACGGGACGATCCGCCACCGGAGGACGAACCCGACGACGAGGAGTCACCGGACTCACCGGTCCACGGTGCCGGGACGTGGTGGCGTCGGATGATCACCACAGGCGGCGGTGCCGTGGTACTCGGCGGTGGTGGCGCCGAGGTCGGGACCGTCGACGTCGCCTGGGCGTCGATCTGCTCGGCGCTCGACCCCATGACGGCGACGAGCGCGAACATCGCAGCGGAGGCGACACCGGCGGTCAGGGTGCGGGCGACGACCGCCGGGTGGCGTCGGGGTCGACGCCCGCGACGGGCAGGGCCCGCCGGTCCGGTGACCGGCCCGCCCGGATCCCGCGAGCGATCAGTCGTCGTCGTCACGGCCGTCGTCCGCGTCGCGGTCCTCGTCCTCGTCCTCGTACTCGAACTCCTCGTCCTCGTCGTCGTCGGTCCACGTCGGTGCCGGAGCCGGGGTCGGTTCCTCGAAGGACTGCAGTCCGCCCGATCCCGACGAGCCCGACGAGCCAGCCGACCAGTCGCTCGACGGCCCACCGCCCGAGGAGCCACCGGCCGAGGGGTCCTCGACCCCGGGGGCGACGACCTCGGGTGCACCACCCGGGTCCGGAGCGCCGACGGGCGGCACCGGGGGCAGGTCCGCCACGGTCACGTCCACGACGATCGTGGACGGCACCGGGGCGACCCCGGTCGTGCTCGTCGTCTCGACGGCGGCCAGCTGGCCCGCCGGGGTCGGACTCGGGTCGGACCCGGTCGAGACGTTGACCGCCACGGCGGCGCCGGCGGCGCCGGCGGTCAGGAAGGTGGCGACGAAGGTGGCGACGAGCTGCTTGGTGATCACGGAACCAACGCTACGAGGAGCCGCTCCAGCGGGAGGCCAGCGGACGGTGAGGATTCGGTAAAGCCGTCCGCCCCGGGCCCGGCCTGGGGCCACGGCTGTGCGACCCTGTGGTCGTGCGAGTCCTGGTGGTCGAGGACGACCCGTCGATCGCTGACGCGATCGTCAGCGGGTTGCGTCGGAACGGGTTCGACCCGACGCTCGTCGGGACGGGCGCCGACGCGATCGCCGGAGCCTCGGACGTGGACCTGGTGGTGCTCGACCTCGGACTGCCCGACCTGGACGGCACGGAGGTCTGTCGACGGATCAGGGAGCGGTCGTCGGTCCCCATCATCGTGGCGAGCGCCCGGTCCGAGGAGTTCGATCGGGTCGTCCTGCTCGAGTCGGGTGCCGACGACTACGTGGTGAAGCCCTTCGGACTCCGTGAGCTCATCGCCCGGATCCGAGCGGTGGCCCGACGGAGCGCAGGAGGACCCACCTCCGAGGTCGCCCCGATCAGCGTCGGCGCGATCACCGTGGACGAGCGCCGCCGGTCGGTGGCCGTGGATGGCGAGGACGTGCAGTTGACGGCGCGGGAGTTCGACCTGCTCGCCTACCTGGCACGCGACCCCGGCGGCGTGGCCCGTCGCAGCGACATCCTGCACGACGTCTGGGACCCGAACTGGTTCGGTTCGGCCAAGACCCTGGACGTCCACGTGGCGTCGCTCCGGCGGAAGCTGGGCCACCCCGAGTGGATCGAGGCCGTCCGGGGGGTCGGGTTCCGACTCGTCGAGCACCCGGGAGGCGACCGGTCGGGACCGGGTGACGGCGCCGCGACGTCGCCACCGAGCGATCCGTGAGGGCGCGGATCCTGGGCGCGTTCGTCCTCGTCGCCGCCTTCGTCCTGGCACTCGTCGAGCTGCCGCTCGGCATCACCTACGCCTCCCGTCAGGAGGAACGTCTGCTCGCCGACATCGAGCGCGACGCCCGGATCCTGGCCAGCCTGGTCGAGGAACAGGTCGAGGCCGGCGACCTCGGCTCGGTCACGTCGACGCTCCGGCAGTACGAGTTGCGGACCGGTGGCCGGGTGCTCCTCACCGATGACGCCGGACGGACCATCCTCGACTCCGAGCCGGGGGTGGCCCTGGGGCGTGACTACTCGACACGACCTGAGATCGCCGCCGCGCTGTCCGGTACCCAGCTCTCGGGCATCCGGGCCTCGGAGACCCTGGGCGGCGACCTCGCGTTCGTCGCCGTCCCGATCGCCACGGGCGGTGAGTTGGGCGGCGTCGTCCGGGTCACCTTCCCGACCGACGTCCTCGAGCAGCAGGTCCGCGCCAACTGGCTGCGGTTGGCGCTCCTCTCGGCCTTCGTCCTGGCCGCCGCAGCGGCCTTCGGGTGGATCGTCGCGTCGTGGGTGCTGCGCCCGGTTCGCCAGCTGCAGGCAGCGACCGACCAGCTCGCGGACGGCGATCTGGACGCCCGACTCGACCTGGACCACGGTCCACCCGAGCTGGTCGAGCTGGCGGACCGCTTCGACGGCATGGCGGACCGGCTGGCCGCCCTGCTCGCGTCCCGGGATGCCTTCGTCGCCGACGCCTCGCACCAGCTCCGAACGCCACTGACGGCACTCCGTCTGCGGCTCGACCTCCTGGAGGACGTCGCCGGCGACGACCCGGCGGTCAGCTCCGAGCTCGAGGCGATCGCCGCCGAGGTGGACCGGTTGTCGGCGCTGGTCGAGGGGCTGCTCGAGCTCGCCCGCACGAGCGGTGACGGCCACCGCACGGTCGAGGTCGACCTGGGCGCGACGGCGACCGCCGGAGCCGCCCGGTGGGGTCCGCTCGCCGCCGAACGCGGCGTCGGCGTGACCGTGGAGGTCGACGACCCACCGCCGGTCCTGGCCAGTGCCATCGAGGGCGCCGTCGACCAGATCCTCGACAACCTGGTGGACAACGCGCTGGAGGTCTCCCCCGCCGGCAGCTCCATCGACCTCACCGTGCGTCGCACCGGGCACGGCACCGCCACGCTCGAGGTCCGCGACCGCGGCCCGGGACTCGACCCCGCCGCCCGGGACCGGGCCGTGGATCGCTTCTGGCGAGCGGCCGACGCCGCCCCGGGCGGATCCGGCCTGGGACTGGCCATCGTCGCCGACCTGACCCGCCGCAGCGGGGGCGAGGTCCTGCTGACCGACCCGACCGACGGACCCGGTCTGCTGGCCCGCGTCACGCTCCCGCTGCGGTCGACGGACGGACCCGGCGGCTGACCTACGCTCCGATCGTGAGCATCTCCACGACCGAGTTCGACACCGTCATGCTGATCGCCCGGGTGGTGGTGGGGATCACGATCTTCGTCCACGGCTACAACAAGGCCTTCCGGGGCGGCCGGATCCCCGGCACCGCCAACTGGTTCGCAGGTCTGGGGATGCGCCGGCCGAGCAGCACCGTCCATGCGTACGCCGCCGCCACGACGGAGTTGGGCACGGGCGTCCTCCTGTGCCTCGGCCTGCTGACCCCGCTCGCCGCCGCCGGCGTCATCGGGATCTGCACCGTGGCGGCGTGGGTCGACCACCGGGGCGCCTTCCTGATGTTCAAGAACGGCGTCGAGTACGTCCTGGTGCTGGCCACCCTCTGCCTCGTGATCGGGGCGTTCGGGCCCGGAGCCTGGTCGCTCGACTCGGCCCTCGGCCTGGACACGACCCTCACCTCCGGCTGGCGGGGGCTGGCGATCGCGGCGCTGCTCGGGGTCGGCTCCGGCGTCGCCACGCTGGCCCTGTGCTGGCGACCGGTGCCCACCGACGAGTCCGGCGCCTGACCGCGCGTCGACCGAAACTCCAGTTCCCCGACGGTCGGGCCGATGGTCCCCCGTGGTTCTCGGCGGTGTGCCCCACGACGACGCGGTCGTCCGGATCAGGTCGACGGTGCGCGGGGCCGGGAACATCCCCACGCAGCGCCTCGTCTCCGACTGTCTCGCCGGGCTGACGGCCGCCGCCAGCGCCGATCTGGCCGTCCTGCACTCGGTGCGCTCGGGGGTGTCCGGGGTCGTGGGTGCCCACCCGCTGGACCTCCGCTCCCAGGACGCCCGGCCGGACGGGCCGTCCGACCGGCTCCCGTGGGGGCTCGGCAGCGTGCACACCGACCACTTCCTGTTCGTGCGGGACGCACGGCGTCTCCCCGTCGGTCCCGGGAGCGACCTGTGCCTCGGCGAGCTGGGCACGCACTCGGTGGTCTGGCTCCCCGTCCGGGAACACGGCGACGTGATCGGCTCGCTCACCCTCTGCTGGGAGTCACCCCGGGACCGCTGGGACGACACCCTCGGGGCGATCGCCCGGAACGTGGCCCGGCTGCTGCTGGGTCGACTGGCCGGCGAGCGACCGTCGGGACCTCAGCGCTGGTCGGCGGCTCCGTCGGACTCCGCCGCAGCGTCCGGGCGGGGCTGACGGGCCACCTCCCGGACGGCGTCCTGGTACGCCACCTCGCCCTGCTCCTCCCGGATCGCCTCGAGTTCGGTGAGGTGGGAGGACACGACGTCGTGACGCTCCAGGATCGTGGAGATGAACGCCTGGATCACCCCGGCGGCCGGCAGCGCCATGATCGCCCCCATGGGGCCGAGGAGCGTGCCGCCCGCGATAGCGGCGCCGAACGCCACCGCCGGGTGCAGGTCCATGGTCTGCGAGGTGATCTTGGGTGACAGCAGGTAGTTCTCGATCTGCTGGTACACGACGATGAAGATCACGACCCACAGCGCCGTGATCGGGTCGTTGACCAGCGCCACCAGGAGCGGCAGGGCGCCGGCGAGGTAGGTCCCGATCGCCGGGATGAACTGGCTGATCAGCCCGAGCCACAACGCCAGCGCCAGCGGCGAGGGCAGCCCCATGAGCGAGAAGGCCACCCAGGCGACCGAGGACGACAGCACCGCCAGCAGGAGCCGGGAGTACAGCCAGCCGCCGGTCTTCTGGATGGCGAGCTCCCACAGCAGCAGGACCGTGCGTTGGTTGCGTTCGGGGAGGATCGAGCAGACCGTCCGGCGCAGCCGCGGACCCTGCGAGGTCATGTAGTAGCTGAACAGCGCCACGGTGAACGCCTGGAACACCAGACCGAGCACGCGGCCCGTGACCGACAGCACCCGGCCACCGACGTTCTGGGCCAGCCCGGTCAGATCGGTCTGGTAGCCCTCGATCTGCTCGACGATGTTGTCCGTCGTCAGCTCCGTCGAGAACGTGTCGTTGATCCAGTCGGTTCCGTTCTGCAGGTAGTCGGGGGAGCGATTGACGAGTTCCGTCACCTGGTCGACGACCAGGCCACCCATGACGAACAGGAACAGTGCGGTTCCGAGGAACACGACCAGGAAGCACGTCAGCGTGGCGATGCTGCGCTTCCACCCGCGGTCCTGGAGGCGGTCGACGGCCGGCTCGACCGCGAAGGACAGGAACAGCGACACCACCACGAGCAGCAGGAGACCACTCAGCTGGGCGAAGATGTACCGGCCGAACTGGAAGAGCGCGACCGCGACCATGGTCGCCACGGCCACCCGCCAGAACCACGGCGGCACCCGCTTGTCGCCCAGGTCGAGCCGCAGCGCCGTCCCCGTCCCGGTCCGGTCGACCGCCGACTGCTCGGACACGTCGTCGAGCTGACTCACGCCGTCCACTCTCCCACCGGCCCGGGGCCCGGCGGCGGACCGCTCAGCCGGGACCGAACATCCGGAGGAACTGCTCGAGCGAGCCGGGCCGGAACACCACGTTGTTCCGACGCGTCTCACCCATCGGCGCGTGGCCGGCGACCGAGTACTGGTGACCCGGGTACAACACGACGTCGTCCGGCACCGCTGCGAGCGTCCGGGTGAGGCTGAAGTAGAGGGCCTCCGGATCGCCGCCGGGCAGGTCCGTCCGTCCGCACCCGTCCAGGAACAGCGTGTCGCCGGCCACGAGGCGGCCGTCCACCAGGAAGCACTGGCTGCCCGGGGTGTGTCCCGGGGTGTGGATGAGCTCGATCGGCACGTCGCCGACCTGCACGACGTCGCCCGCTCCGTGGGTCACGAGGTTGCGCCGATCCAGGTCGGTGACCTTCAGGACCCACTCGGCCTCGTCGGCCTGCACGTGGACGGGCACGTCGACCAGCTCCAGCAGCTCGGCCGCACCCTCGATCCGCATGCCCATCATGGAACCGCCGCAGTGGTCCGGGTGGTAGTGAGTGACGAGCGCTCCGGTGACGCGCATGCCGTCGGCGGCGGCGGCGTCCACCAGGTCGCCCACGGCGTAGGCGGGGTCGACCACGACGCACTCGCCCGTCTCGCGGTCGCCGACCAGGTACGAGAAGTTGACCATCTGCGAGGCCACGGGATCACCGACGGCGAAGTCACGGCCGGCCAGCAGCTGTCGGAAGTAGCAGCGGTCCTCGGGCGTGCCGTCGAGGTCCAGCGGTGTGGTGGAGTCGCTCACTCCGTCAGGGTACCGCCCGGTCATGTCGGCCCCGGGGCCCCGGACGACGAGAGGTACGCCAGCAACAGCCGCCGGTACGAACGGTCGAACCGGTCGTAGGTCGCCCGGAGCGGATCTCCGGGCCAGCGCCGCGGGAGCAGCTCGACCGGCAGGAGCGGGTCGGCGACCAGGTGGCGGAGCACGGCCGCGGAGAGCTCGAACCCGGGCCGGAGGGCCGCCGCATCACCGCGTTCCAGGGCGTCGACCAGCGGCCCGATCGACCGACGGAGCACCCCCGCCCGATCGGCCCAGGCGTCCAGGTCCCACAGCAGTGGCGCCAGCCGCTCGTCACGGTCGGGGCTGCAGCGCGACCACACGCACGATCGGGCGACCCGTTCCCACGCAGCATCACCCACCGGTCGACCCAGGTTGTCGGGACGCATCCAGACGCCATCCCGCAGCTCACCGAAACGGAGCCGCTCCATGGTCCTCCGGAGGTCGTTGCGCTCGGCGGCGGGCCGCGCCCCGGGCAGGACGACCGCCTGGACCCACTGGCCCGACCAGCTCGCCGGTGGCCCGGTGCGGCCCCGGGCCTGCCGCTCGCGACGCTCGGCGAGCTGGTCACCCAGCCGGTACCACCCACGCTCGTCGCGCGTCGCGTCGCCGGTCGCGACCATCCGGGACAGCGCCGTGCGGACGGTGCCCGGGCGCAGTCCGAACAGCGACCCCACCCGGGCCAACCGATCGGGGGGGAGCGCCGGCGGGTCGGTACCGAGCAGCGCCGAGACCAGCACGGAACGGGCCGACAGCGGACGCAGCCCGGTGTCGGCCGATCGGGGACCCTCCCTCACCGGTTCGATGGTAGCGGCGCTACACGGCGAGCAACAGCTGGCGTTGTCTCCGTAACGCCCCGCTCGCTAGCCTTCGGCCGTGGCTCCCACCGTCCGCCGGACCCCCGCGACCCGCGGCGCCGCCGAGCTCGACCCGTCGACCATGGCGCCGCCGTCCCGGGCACTCACCGACGTGCTCCCGACGGATCGACTCGGGCCGAACGGACGTCCGACCGGCGACCTGCGCAACCGTCTCTACCGGATCCCGGACCTGGCCAACGTCGGACACGTCGCCGGTGTCTGGATCCAGTCGGTGGGGCTGCTGTGGCTGGTCGCGTGGTGGGACCACCCGATCGGGTGGATCGTCGCCTTCCCGCTCATGGGACGCGCCTTCGCCCGGTTCGCGATCCTCGCCCACGAGGCCGCGCACCGGCTCCTATTCTCCAACCGCCGGGCCAACGACGTCGTCGGCGCCTGGCTCGTCGCCTATCCGGCCTTCGTGCCCATCGACGCGTACCGGCGTGGCCACATGGCCCACCACAAGCGGGAGTTCGGACCGGCCGAACCCGACGTCGCCCTCTACGCCGGCTACCCGATCGGGGCGGACTCGTGGCGACGCAAGCTCACCCGGGACACCCTGGGGAGCTCCGGCTGGAAGAACCTGATGCTGCTCGTGCGGGCGCTCGCCTCCCCGACGGCCCGGCCGGTCGCACTGCGGATCACGCTCTGGCAGGTCGCCCTGTGGCTGGGGCTCTGGGGGCTCACCGGCGACTGGTGGGTGTATCCGCTGTTCTGGCTGCTCCCCTGGATGACGGTGTGGCGCGTCCTCAACCGACTCCGGGCGGTCGCCGAGCACGGCGGGATGCAGGAGTCCGACGACCGCCGCCGGACCACCCACCACGTGCGCCAGTCACCCACGGCCCGGTTCTGGATGGTGCCCTTCAACACGGGGTGGCACCTGGCCCACCACGTCGACATCGGCGTCCCGTTCGCCCGGCTGCCCGAGTTCCACCGGGAGCTGGAGGCCGCCGGCTACGTCAGCGACGAACTGGCCTGGCCGACCTACCGGTCACTCTGGCGCCACGCCCACCGGCGTCCGTGAGGGGATCACGCCGCGGAACGTCACGGCGTACGCGGGTCGGCCCGTCCGCCAGATGATCCCGTCGTAGAGGAAGTGGAGGGCGCTCGCCGAGAGCGCCACGACGAACGCCGCCATCGCCACGCTCGTCGTCATGGACCAGTAGACGAACCACACCGCCCCGACACCGAAGAGGACCACCGTCGGCCACGGTCGCAGCACGCGGGTCACCCGGGCCAGGTTCGACCCGGGCTTCGTCTGCGTCCGGGAGCGCAACGACCGCGCGACGACCACGTAGTACTCGGCGGCGTGGCTGCCGATGAATCCGAGCAGCGCCGCCATCGGGGCGAACGGAGCGATGGCGAACATCACCAGGGTGCTCCCTAGGTACCAGTGCTTGGCGCGGTTCTGCGGACGTTCGCGTTCCTGCCGCCACCAGCGCACGCCGAGCACGGCCGTCAACACCACGAGCGGCACGGCGAGCACGGTGGCGACGGGCCGGGCGTCGGTGAGCAGCTCGGCGGTCCACGTGTTCATCCCCGGTTCGCCCACGTCGAGCACACCGGAACGGAACTGCTCGCCGAGCCGGGGCGACGCGATCGCGGTCGCCAGGGCGGCGCCGAACGCGGCGAACAGGAGCGGCCGCTCCACGCCGGGAGTGTCCTGACCCACCTTCCGGCCGTAGATCCGGACGAGTCCGTAGCGCTGCAGCAGCGTGTGGACGACGTTCCAGGTGGCCCCGACGAGCGCCAGCACGACGAACGCCTGGGTCCACAGGACGGCGACGGCGGCGATCACCACGAACGGAGCGACCGTGAAGACGACCGCCCGCGAGCGGAAGGTGTCGCGGTCGCCGTAGACGAGCGGCAGCGTCAGGAGCTGGTGGCTGTAGCTGAACGCGTAGGTCGCAGCGACCGCCGTGGCGACCGTGCCGGCGAGCAGCCAGCCGAGCGCAGCGAACGGGACCCAGGCCCAGACGATGGCCTGGTCCGACCAGGCCGAGCCGATCCAACGAGTCACGACGTCGGGCCCCGCACCGGCGCGCCCGTCGACCGCTGCCGCCCGCTCCGACCCGGCCGCCCCCGTGGTGGTCACGGACTCACGGTACCTGCCGACCGGACGAACGGCCACGGCGCAACCGGTCCCGTGGCCCGCAGGACGCCCCGGTACCCTGCTGCCCATGCAGGACGACCGTGCGACGACCGGGGCCCCACGTTCGGTGGCCTACCTGGGTCCCCGCGGCACCTTCACGGAACAGGCCGTGCTCTCGCAGCCGGATCTGGCCGCCGCCGAACTGATCCCCCTCCCCTCCATGGCCGAGGTGCTCTTCGCCGTCCACGAGGGCCGGGCGGATCTGGGCGTCGTACCGATCGAGAACGCGATCGAGGGCACGGTGAACGCCACCATCGACACGCTCGCCTTCGACGTCGACCTGGCGATCCAGCGGGAACTCGTGGAGCCCGTCTCGCTCCACCTCCTGGTCCGACCCGGTGTGACGCTGGACGGCATCACGCGGGTCTGCTCCATCCCCGTCGCCACGGCGCAGTGTCGGGACTGGCTGCGAGAGCACCTGCCGGGGGTGACGACGCTCGCCGCCAACTCCACGGCGGAGGCCGCCGAGGCGTGTGCCTCATCCGACGACACCGGGCTCGCCGCCATCGCCAACCGCCGGGCCGCCGAGGTCTACGGACTGGACGTGCTGGCCGAGGAGATCGAGTCGCACGCCGAGAACCGGACCCGGTTCGTCGTCGTGGCCCGGGACGGCATCCCGCCTCCGACCGGCCACGACAAGACGTCGATCGTGGTGTTCCAGCAGGCCGACCGGCCCGGGTCGCTGCTGTCGATCCTCCAGGAGTTCGCCGCTCGGTCGATCAACCTGACGCTGTTGCTGAGCCGGCCGACCAAGACCTCGCTCGGCGACTACTGCTTCCTCCTCGAACTCGACGGGCACGTCGCCGACGAGGTGGTCGCCGACTGCCTCCGCTCGCTCAAGTCGACGCAGGCGGACGTGAAGTTCCTGGGCTCCTACCCGGCCGCCGGCGCCGCCGCTCCCGCTCGGCGGGACGAGGTCACCACGGCGCAGCGGGCGGCCGACGACTGGGTGCGGAACCTGCGCGACCAGATCCGCTGAGCAGGGACCGCCGATGTGCGGGCCCCACCCCGTAGCCTGACCGGATGCGCCGACTGCTGATCCCGCTCGTCCTGCTCGCCTCGATCGGTCTGGTGGCCGCGTCCTGCGGGGGCGACGACTCGTCCTCGACCACGACGACCGCCGCGGGCGGTGCTGCGAAGGGAGCCGTGACCATCGGCGCGCTGCTCGACCTGTCGGGCGACGGCGCCTCGCTCGGTCAGGGGTCCAAGGCCGCCCTCGAGGCCGCCGTGACCCAGGCCGGGGCCAACGGGGTCGAGGTGACCCTGGACGTGCGGGACACCGGCGGCGACCCGGCCACGGCGCTGAAGGAGATCCAGAGCCTGCAGGAGGCCGGCGTCACGACGGTGATCGGCCCGCAGACCTCCTCCGAGGCCAAGGAGGTGCTGTCCTTCGCCGACGAGCAGGGCATGCTCGTCATCAGCCAGAGCAGCACCGCCTCGACCCTCGCCATCCCGGGCGATGCCCTGTTCCGGATGATCCCCACCGACCAGGTGGAGGGCGTCGCCTCGGGCGACCTCATCATGGTGAACCCGGGTCCGCGCAAGGTCGTGATCGCCCATCGGGACGACGCCGGGAACGCCGGTCTGGCGTCCGCCGTCTCGACCACGGTGACCGCCCGCGGCGGGACCGTGGTGCCGGGCACAATCGTCTACCCGGCCGACGGCGCCGACTACGCGGCGGTCGCCCAGCAGATCGCCGACGCGGTCGCCGGTGCCGACGGCGAGGAGGAGGTCGTCGTCTACCTGGCGGGCTTCGGTGAGGTGGCCGACATCCTGGCCGCCGCCAGCACCCTCACCGGACTCGCCGACACGGCGTTCTACGGCGGTGACGGATCGGCCCAGTCCGAGGCGCTGATCACCGACACGACCGCCGCCGCCTTCGCCGCCGGCCCGGCTCGCGGCTACCCGAGTCCGTTGCCGACCATCGCCGGGGACGCCGCCACGCCGTCCGAGGCGCTGACCGCCGCGCTGCCCGAGCCCGAGCCGCTCGCCTACGGCGCCTACGACGCACTGCTGATCGTCGTCGCCGCCCTCCAGCAGGCCGGCTTCGAGTCGAGCGGCGCCCAGCTCCGCGACGCCTTCGCCGCCGCCGCCAACGGCTTCGCCGGGGTGAGCGGACCGGTCGAGCTCGATGAGGCCGGCGACCGGGCCACCATGCCGTTCGCGTTCTGGGGCGTGTGCGACGTCGACGGTGCCTTCGAGTGGCGTGACCTGGGTGACTGGGTCCCGCCGCAGAACGCCGGCGAGGCCGGTGTGATCGCCTACATGGGCTGCCTCACCGGCGGCGTGGGGAGCGGCGCTCCAACGCCGTGAGTCGGGCGGCGGGCCTCGGGACTGCACCCCGCGGACCGACCGCACGACGACGGGAGGGATGGCAGAGCGGACGAATGCGACGGTCTTGAAAACCGTTGGGCCGGCAACGGTCCCGGGGGTTCGAATCCCCCTCCCTCCGCTGATCGCCCTGGGATCGCGGGTGACCGCTGCGATCATGGGGTCTACCCTCCACCCGGGAGCCGCTGACGACCCGCCGTCAGCGGCCGGAGAGGAGCCGACGTGAGCACCGACGTGAGGACGGATGCATCGCAGGGACCCCGGCGCCGAGGGCGCCGGCCGCTGCCGGTCCTGCTCGGGACGGTCCTCGCGGTGGTGCTGGTCGCCGCCGGGTGCGCCGCACCTTCGGGCGGCACGGTCGTCACCCAGGGGTACTACGACGGCGAGTACTCGATCGTCTCACCGGTCACCTACGGCTACGACGGCGTGGCGGGACAGGATCTGAACCTGTACTTCACCGACACGCGGACGGGTGAGACGTCGACCCCGTCGCTGACGCTGGTGGCGCCGGGCGGCGCCGTCGTGCCGGCGGTGGAGCTGCGCGGGAGCTACACGAAGCGGTTCATCCTGCCGGTGACGGGCCGGTACTCGATCCAGCTCCGCTACCCCGACGCCGACCCGGGGGTGCGGCGCTACCTGCTCGCCGTCAGCCGGGACGAGGACCGCGGTCCGACCGGGCTCGGTCGGCTCGGTTCGGTGTTCATCGGGCAGCGGTTGACCTTCAGCTACGCCGGCACCGCCGGGGAGCGGCTCAACCGCTACGGAGTCCAGCGGATCACCGCACCCGGGGGCGCCGAGATCACCAACAACGGCGTGCGCAGTGCCCAGGTCACCCTGCCGGTGACCGGCACGTACCGACTCGAGGTCGAGCTGTCCAACGCGTACATCAGCCACGACCTCCCGGCCGTCGACGCCGGGCTCGGGGCCACGGCGGTACCGGAGCTGCTCCCGGGACAGCACGCCGACCTGCGGTACGCCGGCACCGCGGGCGAGGCGCTCGGCATCGCCACCTCGAACTCCGCCTACTCGGTCGAGCTCCGGCTGCCCGGCGACGTGCCGTTCCCGGGAGGGCTGCCCAGCCGGGGCAGCCGGTACGTGCTGCCCACCACCGGGACCTACCTGATCGCCCTGACCGGCAACCCGAACTACGGATCGGCCGGGACGAACCTCCTGCTGAGCGCAGACCTGGACCTGGGCGTGCGTGGCGAGGGCTCCTGGCCGGCGGTCGGCCGGATTCCCGGTCAGTCCTTCGACGTGACCTACGAGGCACCCGCCGGGGCCCAGGTCCGGCTCCGGACGTTGGACCCGCCGGGCCTGAAGCCGGCGGTGGTCGTCACCTCGCCCGGCGGGTCGACCGTCCCGGGCGTGCGCGACCCTGAACCCCCGTTCGTGAGTGACCCGTGGTCCACCTACACACTCACCGAGTCCGGAGCGCACCGGATCCTGGTGATCCCGGCCTCGTACTACGACGACGGGAACATCACCCTCGAGATCGACGCCCTGCCCTGACCGGTCGGAACGAACGTCCCGCCGGCGGCTGTCAGTCGGCGGCGAACCCGGTGGACCCACGGTCCGGCCGCAGCACCGAGATCGGGTCCCGCAGGTCGTCGACGTAGCCCAGCGCGTAGCTGCCCATGGAGTAGCCCATCAGCCGCTGCACCCGCTCGGGCAACGACCTCGCCACCTCGACCGGCACCGACAGGTACTGGTTCTCCTCCTGGCGCAGCCAGCCCAGCGTGTAGTCGACGTTCAGCCCGACCCGGGTCCCGTCGCTGCGGTTCGCTCCGCCTCCGTGGACGGTGGAGCCCGTGTAGACCACGACCGACCCGCGCGGCATCTCCGCCGGCACGGCATCGGCGTCGGTGGCGGTCACCTCGGCGGAGCGATGGCTGTCGGGGACGACACGGGTCGCACCGGTCACCTCGGTGAAGTCGGTGAGCGCCCAGATGGTCGACACCTCCACCACCATCTCCGGCGGGAAGGCGTGGAAGTCGAAGCACCACTGATCGCGGTGCAGCGCCTGCGCCGGCGAGTCCGGGCCGATGGCGATGGCCTGGGTCAGGTGCAACTGGAAGGTCGACTTGTCGGGACCGAGCACCCGGTCGGCGACGTCGAGCACCAGTTCGTTGGCCACCAGTCCGACCGCCGACGCCGACCGCCCCAGGATCGCACCGACCCGGCGGGTGCTGCGGCCCTCGAAGTCGTCGGCTCCCGGTCGCACCGCGTCCAGATGGGGCTGGAGTTCCCCCAGCACGGCGTCGCAGGTCGCCTCGTCCACGAGCCGTTCGACGATGCACACCCCACGCTCGGCGACCAGCCCGGCGACGTCATCGGCGGACGCAGTCCGGCCGTCGACCCGGGGGACCGCTGGAGTGCTCACGCGCCCACCACCACCGGTCGGTCACCGGGGCGCGGGTCGACGAGCGGGCACCGCGTGCCGGTGTAGATCGTCGGCATGCACCGGTTGCAGTGCACGCAGCCGGACGCCGTGGCGGTTCCGTCCTGCCAGGAGCGGATCAGGTCCGGGTCGTGCAGGAGCGCCCGACCGAGCGCCACCAGGTCGAACCCCTCGTCGAGGGCCGTCTCGGCGGTGGCACGTTCGCTGATCCCGCCCAGCAGGACGAGCGGCAGCGAGAGCTCGGCCCGGAACCTCCGCGCCATGGGGAGGAAGTAGGCCTCGGAGTAGGGATAGGCCCGAAGGAACCGCTTGCCGACCAGCCGGAACCCGCCCCGCAGGTACCAGGGCAGCGTCGCCCGGAACTCCCGGAGCGGAGCGGCACCC
>SXMI01000071.1 GCA_005777415.1 Actinomycetota bacterium
GACGTCGCAGTCGACCAGGATCTGCTGCTCCCCCAGCGCCTCCATGTCGCAGACGGACCGGAGCGACCGGCCGATCAGCCGCTGGATCTCCTGGGTGCGACCCTTCGGCCCCTTGGTCTCGCGGCGGATCCGCTCGGGCGACGACCCGGGGAGCATCGAGTACTCGGCGGTGACCCAGCCCTTCCCCGACCCCCGCATCCACCGGGGCACGTCGTCGTCGAGCATGGCGGTGCACAGCACCTGGGTGTCGCCGAAGCGCACCATCACTGAGCCACCGGCGAAGGCCGTGGCATCACGTTCGAAGCTCACCGGTCGCAGCTCCGCGGGCTGCCGTCCGTCTGGTCGCATCATGTCCTCCGCTGTTGCCGCCCGGACGACCACCGTCGGGCACCCGGCGACCCTACGCGCCCGCCGGCGCCATCTCGGTGCATCCAATGACGGATACGGGGGCTGGCTGCACCGAGATGCGCAGGGGGCGCCGCCGGTCGGCGACCTCAGGGCCAGCGGACCTGTTCGGCTCGATCGAGTTCCGGACCGAGCAGCCGACGGCCGAGCTCCTCGAACCAGTTCACATCACCGGTCGTGACGAAGGTGGCCGACCCGCCACCGCTGCGGTCACGCACGAGCCCCGAGTCCAACATGACCCGCCGGACCTCGAAGGCGGTCTCGTCGGCGGACGACACCAGCACCACGTCCCGACCCATGACGTCGCCCAGCGTGCGAGCCAGATACGGGTAGTGCGTGCACCCGAGCAGCAGGGCGTCGACCTTCGCCTCGAGGGCAGGTGCGAGGAGCCGCTGGGCGAGGACGTGCACCTGCTCGGAGTCGAACTCGCCCCGCTCGACGAACTCGACGAACCCCGGGCACGGGAGCGCCACCAGGTCGAGGTCCTCGGCCGCCTCGGCCACGGCCCGCTGGTAGGCGCCCGACCCGATGGTCCCGACCGTCCCGATCACCGCCACTCGGCCGGACTCCGAGGCCTGCACGAGCGCCCGGACGCCGGGGTCGATCACACCGATCACCGGCACGGGGAAGCGGTCCCGGAGCGACTCCAGGGCGGCCGCCGCCGCCGTGTTGCACGCCACGACCAGGAGCTTCACCCCGCGACGGTCGACCAGTTCCTCGGCGATCTGGTGGGCGAAGCCGGCCACCTCCTGGAGCGAGCGCGGCCCGTAGGGGTAGCGGGCGGTGTCACCCAGGTAGATCAGGTCCTCGCCCGGCAACAGATCGATCAACGCCCGGGCGACGGTCAGCCCGCCGAAGCCGGAGTCGAACATGCCGATCGGCCGGTCAGCCACGCCCACACGCTACTCCCGCCCCTGACCGAACCTCCGGGACACCCCGACGGCGCCCGGCCCGGTCGGGTCGGCCGATCTAGAAGTAGATGACCTGCTCGGCGTTGGCGGCGGCCTCGTCCAGGTCGAGGGTCCACGCCCCGGTGGACAGGTACTTCCAGCCGTAGTCGCACACGATGTAGACGATCACGCCCCGGTCGATCCGGTTGGCGACCTTCACGGCCCCGGCGAGCGCGGCACCGGCGGAGATGCCGGAGAAGATGCCGATGTCGGCCATGCGGCGGGTCCACTCGAGCGACTCACGCGGCCGCACGATCGACTTCCCGTCGAGCAGGTCGAAACCACCCCACTTCTCGAACACCGGCGGGATGTAGCCGTCGTCCAGGTTGCGCAGACCCTCCACGGTCTCGCCCGACGGGGGCTCGACGGCGAAGATCTTCACGTCGGGGTTCTGCTCCTTGAGGTACGTGACCACGCCGAGCAGCGTCCCCGACGTCCCCAGTCCGGCCACGAAGTGGGTCACGTCCGGGACGTCGCGCCAGATCTCGGGACCCGTGGTCCGGTAGTGCGCCCGGGGGTTGGCCTCGTTGCCGTACTGGTAGAGGAACACCCACTCGGGGTGCTCGGCGGCGATCTCCTGGGCCCGACGCACCGCCCCGTTCGACCCCTCGGCTCCGGGCGACGGGATGATCTCGGCGCCGTAGACCTCGAGCAGTTGGCGTCGTTCGATCGACACGTTCTCCGGCAGCACGATCTTCAGGTGGTAGCCCCGGACCCGGCAGATCATGGCGAGCGCGATCCCGGTGTTCCCCGACGACGGCTCGATGATCGTGCGCCCCGGGGTGAGCGTCCCGTCGGCCTCGGCCTCCTGCACCCTGGCCAGGGCGATGCGGTCCTTGCCCGAGCCGCCGGGGTTCTGGCCCTCCATCTTCCCGAGGATCCGCACGTCCGGGTTGGGGCTGAGCCGCGACACGTCAACGACGGGGGTGTTGCCGATGAGATCGAGGACGGAGTCGTGGACGGTCATTCGAGAGATGCAACCAGCCGAACCGGCGACTGATTCCTGACCTACATGGTAGGGAATCGGCAGCCCGATCCACCACTTCCGTCGGCAGGTGTGACCGGAGACCGCTCAGTCGAGCCCGGGAACCTCGACCGGCTCCTCGGTGATCCCCCCGTCGACGATCCGGTAGGACCGCACCGACGGCTCGTCGTCACGCAGCGACACGATCACGTAGTGCCAGCCGGGATCCGGGGCCTGGGCCACGTCCGTCGGCGACGGGTAGGCGTCGGTGTGGGTGTGGGAGTGGACGACGCCGATGATCTGCCAGCCGTTCGACTCGGCGTCACGGTCGGCCCGCAGGTGGTCACGCGGAGCCACGGTGTAGAGCTTCGCCGAGGCGGCTGCGTTCTCGCACGGGTAGAACCGGTGGACCACCGCCGAGGTGCCATCGGAGGACGTGGAGCCGGCGAGCAGCCCGCAGGCCTCGAGCGGGAACCCCCGCAGGGCGTGGGCGACCATCTCGGTGTGGAACTCCCGGGCCATCTCCAACACGTCCCGCAACCTAGCGGCGGCCGGTAGCGTGCGGGGTGAGATGAAGCCCACCGGCGACCAGGTCGTGGCCACGAACCGCCAGGCCCGGCGCAACTACGAGCTCGGCGACACCTTCGAGTGCGGCATCGTCCTGCGCGGCAGCGAGGTCAAGTCGCTCCGGGAGTCCGCCGTGCAGATCGCCGAGGCGTACGCGGTGATCGAGGGCGGCGAGGTCTGGTTGCACGGCCTGCACATCGCGCCGTACTCCCACGCCCAGTCGCACACCGGCCACGAGGCCGTGCGCCCACGGAAGCTGCTGCTGCACCGGCGGGAGATCGACCGGATCCGCCACCGGATGCAGACGGAGCGGCTGGCGCTCGTCCCCCTCCGCCTCTACTTCAAGGAGGGTCGGGCGAAGGTCGAGATCGCCGTCGGGAAGGGGAAGCGGACCGTGGACAAGCGCCAGGACATCGCCCGGCGGGACGCCGACCGGGAGGCCGCGCGAGCCGTGGCCCGGGGCCGACGGGGCGAGTCGTGAGCGGCTGGACCCGACGGTCGCCGGTGCTGCTGGCCGTCGCCGTGGCGCTGTCCTGCCTGGTCCCGCTGACGGCGGCCGCCCGGCAGGACGACACGACCTCCACCACGGCCAGGCTCCCCAACGACCCGGCCCCCTCGGGTGCCACGGCCGGTCAACGGACCCCCTCGGTCGGCCCGGCGGCCTCGGACCCGCCGGTGGTGAGCACGTCGCCGCTGTCGCTCGTCGCCGGCCTGCTGGCGGGCAAGCCGATCCTGCCGGTGCCGCTGGCCGATCCGTTCCTGCTCGCCGAGCCGGACGCCAACTACATCTACGCGACCAACACCACCACGGCGAACATCCCGGTGTACCGGGCCGCCAGCGGGGACGACGGCACGGTGGACTACCTCGGCGACGCCCTGCCGCAGGTGCCGTCGTGGACGGTCAAGGGGTTCCAGTGGGCCCCGTCGGTGTTCGCCCGCCCCGACGGGACCTTCGTCATGTACTACGCCACCCCGCAGCCGCCGACGACCGACGGGTCACCGCGCCGGCAGTGCATCTCGCGGGCGACCTCCCGGGCCGCCGGGGGGCCGTTCGTCGACGACTCGACCGGACCCATGATCTGCCCGGTCGACCAGGGCGGGGCGATCGACCCGAGCGTGTTCGTGGACGGGTCGACCCCGTACCTGCTGTGGAAGGCCGATGGGGACTGCTGCAACCTGCCGACGATCATCTACAGCCAGCAGCTGAGCGCCGACGGCCTGAGCACCGCCGGCGATCCCGTGGAGCTGATCCGGGACACGCAGTCCTGGGAGGCGAACCTGGTCGAGGCCCCGTCCATGATCACCAACGCCGGGAAGTACGTCCTCTTCTACTCGGCAAACGACTGGGCGACCCCGAACTATGCGATCGGGGTGGCGGTCTGCGAGTCGGTGACCGGCCCGTGCACCAAACCGCTCGACGAGCCGTGGCTGTCGAGCATCGACTTCTACTCCGGGCCGGGGGGCCAGGAGTTCTTCGACGCCCAGGGCCGGATCTGGATGATCCACCACGGGTTCCTGCCCGGCCAGGCGAGTGCCGACGGCACCCGGCGCCTCTATCTGGACGCCCTCGAGTTCACCGGGGACAACCCGGTCCCCTCCCGGGTGGGCCGGAGCGTGGCCCTGTTCACGATCATCCTGCTGGCGGGCGGGGCGGCGGTTGCCCTGCTCGGCGTCGTGCTGCTCCTCCGGTGGTGGATCCGCCGGCGGCGGGCCCACCACACCTCCAGCGGCGACGAGTCGCCCGCCGCCGCGACGGACGCTGTCACCGACGACCTGTAGAGTGTCGCCAACACGGGGCTGACTGGTTTCGA
>SXMI01000072.1 GCA_005777415.1 Actinomycetota bacterium
GGACAGGCCCCGGCCCAGGGCGGTCCCGGGGACGCGCTCACGCCCGAGGAGCTCGCCCAGATGCTCTACCGGGCGCTCCAGCAGGGTGACGACGCCATGATGCGGGCCATGGCCCGCCAGGCGGTGCGCCGGTACGCCGGGATGGAACCGGGGCGCCCCGTCGGCGGGACGTACTACCTGTACCGGACGCTGCGGAACCTGGACCTCGACGGGATGCTCGAGCGGCTCATGGAGCAGTCACGGGAGGATGCGCCCGAGCCGCTCACCCCGCTCGAGGAACGACTCGAGCACGACGAGTTCGAGCACCGGATCGACCAGCTCAAGCAGGAGATCGAGGCCGAGATCCGCCGGCGGCTGGTCGCCGACCGGGGCGTCGAGGCCATGGCCCGGACGCTGCGCAAGCCGCTGCCCGAGGACATCGACTTCATGCACGCCAGCCGTGAGGAGATGATCTCGCTGCGCAAGGCGCTGCAACCGCTGGCCCGGCGACTCGCCGTCCGTCTGGCCCGCAAGCGGCGCCACGGCCGCAAGGGGCCGCTCGACTTCCGCAGCACCGTCCGGCACTCGCTCAGCTACGGCGGCGTGCCGGCCGAGCCGAAGTTCCGCTACCCCCGGCCGTCCAAGCCCGAGATCTTCGTGGTCGCCGACATCTCCGGGTCGGTGGCGGCCTTCGCCCGCTTCACCCTGCACCTGGTGCACGCCATCGCCTCGCAGTTCTCCCGGGTCCGGTCGTTCGTGTTCATCGACGGGATCGACGAGGTGACCCGGTTCTTCGAGGGGACCGAGGACATCGTCGAGGCCGTCCACCGGGTCAACACCGAGGCCGACGTCGTCTGGGTCGACGGCCACTCCGACTACGGCCACGCCCTGGAGGTGTTCTGGCAGCGGTGGGGGACCGAGGTCGGCCCCAAGACGACCGTCATCGTGCTCGGCGACGCCCGGAACAACTACCACGCGTCCAACGCCTGGGTGATCAAGGAGCTGCGCCACCGGGCCCGGCACGTCTACTGGCTCAACCCCGAGCCCCGGGCGTACTGGGACACCGGCGACTCCATCGTGGGGGAGTACGGCGTCCACTGCGACGGCACCTTCGAGTGCCGCAACCTCCGCCAGCTCGAACGCTTCGTGGACCACCTCGTTTAGATGGCTCTTCGCTGAGCGCTCATCGCGGTCGGCGGCGGGGCCCCATCCCCGCCGCGGGCGGACCGACGTCCGGGTTGCTGATCGCTCATCTGGATGGCTCTTCGCTGAGCGCTCATCGCGGGCGGCGGCGGGGCCCCATCCCCGCCGCGGGCGGACCGACGTCCGGGTCGCTGATCGCTCATCTGGATGGCTCTTCGCTGAGCGCTCATCGCGGTCGGCGGCGGGACGGCCGCAGGCTCCCGCTACGGTGAGGCGGTCGAGCACGGGGCGTCCGCAGGGCGGACGGAACAGGAGGACACAGTGTCGCTGGCGGATCGGATCACCGGGCGGGTCGACCGCTACAAGCCGCGGGTCACCGAGTGCGTCATCTTCGCCCGGCCCCTCCCGTTGATCGCCGACGAGAAGCCGCCCGCCGGCGACGAGTTCGCCTTCCGGGCGGTGTTCGACCCGAACGACCCGTACCTGGCGCAGATCGAGTCGCCCGAGCGGCTCGAGCTGATGAAGCCGTTCTTCGCCCAGGGGTCGTTCGTGATGCTCGCCATCCACCTTCCGTCCGACCGGACGGTGTCGAAGATGTGGATGCTGACCCACTCGCCGCAGCCCTCGGACGCCAAGCGGGGCCTGCTGCCGATCCACCTGGCCCGTGACGAGTGCTTCATCCTGGACATCTGGACGCACCCGGACTTCCGCCGTCAGGCCGTGGCGTTCTCGGTCGCCTACGAGCTCGGCGCCGCGCTCGACGAGTACTACCCGCACAAGCGCTGGGTCTACGGCTACGCGCACAAGGACAACGAGGCGTCCCGCGGCCTCATGGAGCTGATCTACGGCATGTGGGCCGTCCAGGAGATCAAGGAGGTCGAGGTCGGCCCGTTCTGGGTGACCGTCGTGCCGGGGTCCGACCACCCGAAGTTCGGCCCGTTCTCCAAGCGGGGCCGACACTCCGGTGACGGCTTCCAGATGCCCGGCCGGCCCCGATCCGGAGACCTGGCCCGCGACTACCACCACCCGGAGGGCTTTGCGAAGGCCCGCCTCGACGCCGTGGTCGCCGACGACTGGTTCTGGAACGGGCCCGAGTGGTTCGACACCGACCACCCGACCGGTCCCGACGGTCGGCCCGCCACGCCCGAGACCCTGCCGCGCGAGCTGCCGGGGGACGACTCCTGAGCCCGGAGCCCCCGCCCGGTCCGACCGAGTCGGACCTGGTGGCCCGGCTCGGCCTGGAGCCACACCCCGAGGGTGGCTGGTCCCGCCGCACGTGGGTCCACCCGGCGCCGGCCGGAGCGCACGACGACGGTCCGTCCGACCGGGCGGCCGGCTCGGCGATCCTCTACCTCCAGACGGCCGGCACGGCCTCGAGGTGGCACCGCGTCGACGCCGCAGAGGTGTGGGTCCACGCCGGTGGTGGACCGCTCGTGCTCGAGACCTGGGCCGAGGGTGACGCCGCCGTCGGCCGCCACCGGCTCGGTGGTCCGGGCGACGACTCGTCCGTCCCGCAGCACGTCGTCGACGCGGGCGTGTGGCAGCGGTCCGTCGGCGGGTCGGCGTGGGCCCTGGTCACCTGCGTGGTCGTCCCGGAGTTCCGGCCCGAGGGCTTCGAGATGGCCGCCGACGACTGGTCGCCGCCCGTGGCCTGACCGGTCGTCCTCAGTCGAGGTGCAGGCCGCACTCGGTCTTCTCGCGTCCCACCCAGCGGCCCGAACGCGGATCGGCGCCCTCGGCGACGGGGTGGGTGCACGGCATGCAGCCGATGGACGGGTAGCCCTGCAGCGTCAACGGGTTGACCGGGACGTCGTGCGCCTCGATGTGCGCGGCCACCTGCGTGGTCGTCCAGTTGGCGAGCGGGTTGACCTTGACCAGGCCGCGCAGGTCCCGGCCCAGGATCGGCGCCCCCGCGCGGCTGGCGGCCTCGTCGCGGCGCAGGCCCGACATCCAGGCGGCCTTCCCGGCCAGCGCCCGGTCGAGCTGGCCGACCTTGACCGAGGAGCAGCAGTTCTCGGGGTCGACCTCCCAGAGCGCCTCGTCGTGCGGGGCGACGGTCATGATCCGGAGGTTGAGCCCGTACCGACGGCGCACGGCCTCGACCGTCTCGAGCGTCTCGGGGAAGTGGTAGCCGGTGTCGATGAACACGACCTCGATCGCCGGTGCGACGCGCACGGCGAGGTCGATGAGCACGGCGTCGGTCATGGACGCGGTCAGCGACAGAAGCGGACCGAACGAGGCCACGGCCCAGTCGATGATCTCCTCGGCCGGTGCCGACTCGAACGAGGCCGACAGCTCGGACAGCTCGGCGTCGGTGAAGGTCGCCGGCGTGAACGGGCCGGGTGCCGGGTCGTGGCCGGACGACTCGCCGCGGACGTCGAGGTGGAGCGCCATCAGACGGCGCACTCGGAGTCGCCGACGGCCGCCTCGTACGGGCCGGTCTCGTCGTAGTCGACGTAGTACTCGGGGTGCGTCTCGGGGTCGGGGAACTCGGCCAGGTCCGCCAGCAGCTCGGCGGCGCCGGCGGCACCTCCGGTCCGCTCCAGGTGGGAACGGAAGTCCTCACCGACCTGACGGTCGTCCCGGTAGGCGGCGACGAGGCGCACGACCGCCTCGGGCACGGCCTTCGCCGGGAGCCGCAGCGCCTTCTGGCCGAAGTGCACCTGCTCCTGGCCCACGTAGCCGCCGAGGAGCAACTGGTAGCCGGGGGCGCTGCGCCCCTTCGCCCGGCGCTCGGCGCCGAAGAACCCGATGTCGGCGATGTGGTGCTGGCCGCAGGAGTTGGTGCAGCCGGAGATGTTGGTGCGCACGCCGTCGACCTCGGCCAGGCCGGCGGCCTCGAGCGCCTCGCCGATGGCGGACGCGAGCCCACGGGACTGCGTCACGGCCAGGTTGCAGGTGTCGGCGCCGGGGCAGGCGACGACGTCGCGGGACAGCTCGGCCCCCGGCTCGGCCATGCCGATCGCATCCAGCCGCTCGAACACCGTCCGCAGGTCCGACTCGGCGAGCCGGCGGAGCACGAAGTTCTGGCGGTTCGTGATCCGGATCTCGCAGTCGAGGTCCCGGACGAGGGCCGCCAGGCCGCGGAACTGCTCGGCGGTCACGTCGCCGAGTCGGGACCACGCCATGGCCGACACGGTGCCGTTGGCCGCACCACGCACGACGTTGGCCTGCTCCCAGCGGGCGAACGCCGTGCTGCCCGTCAGGGTGACCGGCACGCCCTGGCCCAGGGCGGTGACGGGTCCGGTCCCGGCTCCGGCGGGGGCGTCTCCGGCCTCGGCCACCTGGGTCGGGATCCCGCCCGGCCACGACGAGGACGCCAGCAGGAACTTCCGTGAGGTGACGATCCGCCGCTGCAGCTCCTCGAAGCCGAGGGTGTCGACGAGCCACTTCATGCGGGCCCGCAGCTTGTTGTCGCGGTTGCCGGCCTGCTCGAAGACGCGCACGCAGGCCTCGAGCGTCGGGAGCAGCTCCTCGCGGGTGGTGAACTCCTCGAGGGCCAGTGCCGGGTGCGGGTTGGCGCCCAGGCCGCCGGCGACGAAGACCCGGAAGCCGGACTCGAGCGTGCCGTCGTCGAGCTGCCGGGTCACGGCGACGACGCCGACGTCGTTGAACATGGCCTGGCCGCAGTCGGTGACGCAGCCGGAGAAGTTGATCTTGAACTTCCGGGGGAGCCGCTGGGCGACCGGGTTGCGCAGGAAGTGCCGGAACGTGGCCTCGGCCCAGGGCTGGATGTCGAGGACCTCGTGCGGACAGGCGCCGGCGAGGTGGCATCCCATGACGTTGCGGACGGTGTCGGAGCAGGCCTCCCGGGTGGTGAGCCCGACGGCGGCGAGCTCCCAGAGCAGGTCCGGAACCTGCTCGAGCTGCACGAAGTGGAACTGGACGTTCTGTCGGGTGGTCAGGTGCCCCCAGCCGCGGCTGTAGCGCTCGGAGATGTCGGCGAGGCGGTCGAGCTGGTGGGGGAGGATGGCGCCGTAGGGGGCCTTGATCCTGATCATCTGGTTGTGGCCGCCCTGGCGCTGGCCGTAGACGCCGTTCGCCAGCCGGAAGACCTTGAAGACGTCCTCGTCGAGCTCGCCCGCCAGGTAGCGGCCGAGCTGCGTCTCGAACTTTTGGATGTCGGCCACCATGTCGGGGTCGATCGGCACGCCGTCGAGGGACGGCCGACCGTCGGTGTCGAACTCGATCGTGGTCACGGGAGCTCCAGGGGGAAACCGGGCCGGCGAATACCGACCAACTCGGTCAAGTTTCCCAAAGCTGACTCAGGAGGTCAAGAATCAACCGGGTCGGCGGCGTCCTCGAGCACGGTCCAGGCCAGCGGGAACCAGGGTGTGAACCGATCCGGATGGTCCCGGACCTCGTCGTGCAGCTCGCCGACCGGGACCCCGCGCCAGTCGCCGACCTCGGCGGGGTCGGGGTCCGGGTCGACCTCGACGATGCCGACCACGACGTGGTCCCACTCGTGTTCGACGAGTCCCGATCCCGGGTCCGTGGCCCGGTAGACGAACGCCCCGACCTCTCGGAACTCCTCCGGCGCCGCGCTGATCCCCAGCTCCTGGCCGACCCGCCGGGCGGCGGCCTCGAGGATCGACTCGCCGGGGCGGGGGTGGCTGCAACACGCGTTGGTCCAGAGGTCCCGGAAGTGGTGCTTGGTCGAGGCCCGCCGGTGCACGAGCATCCGGCCGTCCGGGTGGAACAGGAACACGCTGAACGCCCGGTGGAGCGTGCCGGCACCCTGGTGGGCGGCGAGCTTGCCCATCGTGCCCCGCTCGGTCCCGTCGGCGGCGAGGACGACGACCTGCTCCTCGACGGTGCTCACGGCCGACTCCTGTCGGCGGCGGCGTCGACGAGCGCCGGCCGGTCGTCGGTGGCCTCGTCCGGGTCCTGTCGGACCCACAGGGCGAGCGCCAGCGTCATGAGAGCGAACCCGAAGCCCCAGTCCTCGATCGGTGAGTCCCAGAAGATCCGCAGACCCGAGAACACCTCGGGGTTGTAGATGACGATCACGGAGCTGAGCTTGGTGAGCCACCCGTCGACGGGGATCTGGAAGAGGGCGCAGATCCCGACGGCCAGCCAGTAGGCCCGCCGCCGGAAGATCCCCGATCGGATCCAGAGCAGCTCGGCGGCGACGACGACAGCGATGGCGACGACGGTGAGCACGCTGTACCAGGGCATCAGACCAGCTCCCGATCGTCCGTTCGCTGCTCTGCCCGCGGATCCGGCCCGGGGGCGGGGGGCAGGAAGCGGCCCAGCGAGCCCGCCCGAAGGGTGCCGATCCAGCCCAGCCGCAGGACGTTGCCCACCGCCTCGTAGCTCAACAGCGCGCAGAGGGGGATGACGACGAAGAAGGTGAGCTCCTCCACCGGGATGTTGCCGATCCGCCAGCCGGTGGTGAACTCCGGTGAGAACGTCCAGTGGCCGAGCCGGATGGCGGCGACGTCCCACACCACGAACGCCGCAAAGGTCGGGAGGAGCGCCCGCAGGAGCCGCCGGGGCCGGCGGTAGACGCGGGCGTGGAGGACGAACTCCAGCGGGAGCGTCACGATCAGGCACAGGGCCATCACGATCAGGTACTGGAACTGCTCGACCCGCACGGGGTCACCCCCTCCGTTCGTCGACCAGGCGTCGGATCGTCCCGACACCCAGGTTGCGGGCCGCCACGGACAGCTTGCGTGCCGTCGGGACCCGGGCCCGCTCGGTGAACACGTCGTAGCCCTGGGCGGCCACCCGGTCGAGGATCTCCGAGTAGAGGATGCGTGCGGTCCGGATGGCCGCCGCCGACTCCGGCGGCAGCATCGAGATGCCGATGTCGGCCGAGCGGTAGAGCTCGGCGCAGCGGTCGACCTGGAACCGCACGGCCGCCACCCACTCGGGGGTCACCCGCCGGGCCCACGGGTCGGCCCCGAACCGCTCGAGGTCGTCGAGCGGGAGGTACACGCGGCCCCGCTCCAGGTCCTCGCCGACGTCCCGGATGAAGTTGGTCAGCTGGAAGGCGTTGCCCAGGTCCATGGCGTGCGGGCGCGTGGCCGCTGGGTCCTCGGGCCCCAGGATCGGCAGCATCATCTCGCCGATCACGGCGGCCGAGCCGTCCATGTAGTCGAGCAGGTCGTCCCAGGTGCGGTAGCTCTCCACGGTGAGGTCCATGGTCATGGACCGGAGGAACCGTCGGAAGTACGACGGGTCCAGGTCGAAGGCCCGGACCGTGTGGACGACCGCCTTCAGCACCGGGTCCGTCGAATCGCCGAGCTCCAGGTCCTCGAAGAACCGGTCGCCGAAGTCGCCGAGCGCCTTGGCCCGCACGTCCACCGGCACCGGTCCCAGGTCGTCGACGATGTCGTCGGCGTACCGGCAGAAGCCGTACAGGGCGTGCACGTGGTGGCGCACCACCCGGGGCAGGACCTGCGCCGCCCAGTAGTAGGTGGTCCCGTAGGCCTTGTTCAGCTCCCGGCACCGGGCGTAGCTCTCCTGGAGCGACACCGTCGTCCGGGGTGTCCCGACCGGACCCCGACGGGAGGAGGTGCGCACCGCCGCGGTCACCGGAACCTCCTGGACCCGCCGGCCATCCGGTCGACCCGGGCGGCCGCGAGCTTGCCGGAGATCAGCACCATGGGGATCCCGACACCGGGGATGGTCCCGGACCCGACGAACACGACGCCGGGGTGCCGGCGGTCCTCGAGGTGGGGGCGGAACGGCCCGGTCTGGAAGAAGCGGTGGGCCAGGGCGAACGGCGTGCCCCGCTCCATGCCCTGGGCCTGCCAGTCGAGGGGGTCGGTCAGGTGCTCGACCCGGACGTCACCGGGGTAGCCCAGGTCCTGGACCTTGGAGGCGAGCTGGTCCCGGATCACGTCGCGCTCCCGGTGCCAGTCCACCTTCCCGTCCAGGTTCGGGACGGGCTCCAGCACGTACAGGATGTGCTTGCCGTCGGGGGCGAGCTGCGGGTCGGTGACCGTCGGGGCCGTCACCAGGATCGACGGGTCGGGCATCCGGGTTCCGTCCCGGAGCAGGGCCGTGAACGCCTCGTCCCACTGGTCGCCGAAGTGGATGTTGTGGTGGGTGGTTCCCTGCGGGAGCTCGCCGTCGACGCCCGCCAGCCAGACGGCGCAGGACGGCGAGTACCGGCCGACCCGGGTCACCAGCGGCGGCTGGGCGCCCAGCAGTTGGCGGTAGGCGACCGGGACGTCGGCGTTCATGACGACGGCGTCGGCCCTGAGCCGCTCGCCGCCGGCGAGCAGGACGCCGTTGGCCCGGCCCGAGGCATCGGTCGTGACCCGCTCGACGACCTCGCTGTAGCGGAACTGGGCTCCGGCCTTCTCGGCGGCATCGGCCAGGCCACGGGGGACCGAGTGCATGCCGCCCTGGACGCCGTAGACACCGGCGACCGAGTCCATGTAGGTGATCACGCCGTAGATGGCGAGCGCCTCGAACGGCGAGAGTCCGGCGTACATGGCCTGGAACGAGAAGATCCGGTGCAGGCGGGGATCGTCGAAGTACTCGCCCACCACCTTGTGGAGCTTGCGCAGTCCGCCGAGCTGGAGGAGTTTCACCAGCGCCATGGGTCGACGCAGCATGTCGAGCGGGTTCGACAGGTCGGCGTCGATGAAGTTGGGGAGCTCGAGCTCGTAGAGCTCGGCCAGCCAGTCGGCGAACCGGCCGAAGGCCTCGGCGTCCTTGGCGCCGATCTTCTCCCGGATCTCCTGGGTCATGGCCTCACGGCCGGCGGCGACGTGCAGTTCGGAGCCGTCGGCGAACAGCGCCCGGTAGGCGGGGTCCAGTCGGGTGAGCTCGACGTGGTCGCGGCGCTCGGCGCCGACGGCGGCGAAGGCGTCGTCGAGCAGGTCGACCATCGTCATGACGGTCGGGCCGGTGTCGAAGGCGTAGCCCTCGAGCTCCAGCAGGCCGGCGCGGCCGCCGGGCGTGCTGGCCCGTTCGAGCACGGTCACGTCGTGACCGAGTCCTTGCAGGTGGCAGGCGGCGGACAGGCCTCCCAGGCCTGCGCCGACGATCACGACGTCCACGTGGTCCTCCGGTTCGTGTCGGTTGGTCGGGCCGAGCGGGCGGGGCCGGTCACCGGTCGCGCCGGGTGCAGTAGACGGCCAGGTCGATCAGGTCGTTGCGGGCCCCGGCGTCCAGGTCGGCGGCGGCGAGGGCGTCGACGGCCTCACCCAGGAGGTCCTCGATCCGCTGCTCGACCGCCGTGCGGGCCCCGGTGGCCTCGAGCACCTCCTGGATCTCGACCACTTGGGCGGGCGTCAGGTCCGGGTTGCCGAGGTGGGCCAGGACCTCCAGCGCCGGACGCAGCTGCTGGCGTTCGGCCACGTCCAGGGCGTGCAGCACGAGCCGGGTGGGCTTGCCCTCGCGGAAGTCGTCCCCGACGGGCTTGCCGACGACGGCCTCGTCGCCGAACGCCCCGAGGACGTCGTCCCGGAGCTGGAAGGCCTCACCGACGGGGAGCCCGTAGCCGGTGAAGGCGCTCGACAGGTCGTCGAGCCGACCGGCGAGCGCCGCCCCGAGGTGGAGGGGCCGCTCGACGGTGTACTTGGCCGACTTGAACAGCGAGATCTTGCGGGACGTCGCCGGGTCGGCGGCCTGGTTGGCGGCGAACGAGACGTCGAGGATCTGGCCCATCACGAGTTCCACCCGGAGCTCGTTGTAGACGTCCCAGGCCGACCGAGGGGCACCGGTCAGCAGGCCGTCGGCGAGCACCAGCGCCAGGTCGCCGACCAGGACCGCCACCCCCTCGCCGAATCGCCGGGACTCCCCGGCCCAGTCGCTGGCCCCGTGGACCTCACCGAAGTGCTGGTGGATGGTGGGTTCTCCCCGGCGGAGCACGGATCCGTCCATCACGTCGTCGTGGATGAGGGCGAACACGTGGAGCAGCTCGAGCGCTGCGCCGGCGTCGAGCACCTGCAGATCCCCGTCCGCTCCGCCGGCCGCGGCATTCCCCAGGTGGCAGAACGCCGGCCGGAGGCGCTTGCCGCCCCGGACCGTGAAGGAACGGAGCCGGTCGAGGGGCTCGTCGAGCAGGGTGTCCACCGTCGACCAGCGTCGGTGCTCCTCGTCGAGCACGTGATCGAGTCTGGCGTCGACCCGCACCCGCACCCCGTCGAGGGCCTCGGGAGCGGTCACGACCTGTGGTTCGGGGGGTGCTGACATGCGGTGAGGAACCGCAGGCGCCCACCTCCTGATTCCCGATCGGTCGGATCCGGCGGGGTGACATCTCTCCGGCCGCCGGGCGCATCCGCGCGCCGGTGGATCGACGAAGCAGTGAGGTTGGAAGGCGGCGGCGACTCTTGGCGGCGGTCCGCCGCTCAGACGGCGGGGGACCGGAGCAGCTCCGCCACCCCGAAGGCGAGGTCGAGCGACTGCCGACC
>SXMI01000073.1 GCA_005777415.1 Actinomycetota bacterium
CCACCGGCATGCCCACGGGAGTGCTGGGGCGACAGGCCGACATCTTCGTTGCGGCCCTCGGCGGCCGGCGGCTCGACGATCAACAGGAGTGGGCCGGACCCGACGACCTGGTGACGAACGCCGCCACCGGCGGGACCCGGCTCATGCCGGCACCACCGTTCATGCACGGCGCCGCGCACTGGATGGCGTTCAACGCCTTCACGAACGCCAACACGATCGTCCTGCCGCTCGTCACCGAGCGCTTCGACGTGGAGGACACGCTCGCCGTCGTTGAGGGTGAGGGCGTGAACGTGCTGCTGATCGTCGGCGACGCGTTCGGCCGACCGCTGGTGGACGCCATCGAGTCGACCGACCGCGACCTGGCGTCGTTGCTCGCGATCGTCTCGGGCGGAGCGGCGCTGTCCCGGGGCGTCAAGCAGCGGATGCTCACCGCCCTGCCGTCGATCATGCTGCTCGACGGCCTCGGGGCGTCCGAGACGGGCCAGCAGGGCAGCCAGCTCACGGCAGCCGGCCAGGACGTGTCCACCGGGGACTTCACGCCCGGACCGGGCATGGAGATCCTCTCCGAGGACCTGACCGTGGTGCTCGAGCCGGGTCACGAGGAGACCGGCTGGCTCGCCCAGGCGGGACGGGTGCCGCTCGGCTACCTCGGCGACGCCGAGAAGTCGGCCCGCACGTTCCCGACCGTGGCCGGGACCCGCTACTCGGTCCCCGGCGACCGGGCCCGCCTGCGGGCGGACGGGACGCTGGAGCTGCTCGGCCGCGACTCGGTCACGATCAACTCGGGCGGCGAGAAGATCTTCGCCGAGGAGGTCGAGCAGGCCCTTCTCCACCACCCGGCGGTGGTGGACTGCCTGGTCACCGGGCGGCCGTCGGAGCGGTGGGGGTCCGAGGTCGTGGCCGTCGTGCAGCTGGCGCCCGGCGCCGCAGCCGCTGACGCCGACCTGCTCGAGGAGGCCGCCCGCCACATCGCCCGGTACAAGCTGCCGAAGGCGATCGTCCGCCGGGACCGGATCGAGCGCTCGCCCTCCGGGAAGGCCGACTACCGCTGGGCGGCCGCGCAGGCGCTGGAGGGCTGAGCCGTGGACGGGCGCGTCGTCGTGTTCGACCTCGGCAACGTGCTGATCCCCTGGGACCGGCGACAGGCCATCGCCCGGTTCGTGGACGACCCCGACGAGGTGGAGCGGATCGCCGAGGAGGTCTTCGACCTCGAGGCGAACCTCCACCTGGACCGGGGTGCGGCGATCGAGGTGGTCCGGGACCACGTGGAGTCCCGCCACCCGGGCCACGGCTGGGTGGTCGACGGGTACCTGGAGCACTTCCTGCACTCCCTGGGCGAGGTGGACCCCGGGACCGAGTCGATCCTGGACGACCTGGCCGCCGCCGGCGTGCGCCGGTACGCCCTGTCGAACTGGTCGGCGGTGTGCTTCGACGGGATCGAGGAGCACTACCCGGTGCTGGACCGCTTCGACGGCGTGCTCATCTCGGGCGAGGTCGGGACCTGCAAGCCGGACGCGGCCATCTACCGCCAGTGCGAGGAGCGGTTCGGCTTCGCCGCCGGTGAGGCCGTGTTTCTGGACGACAACGCCGACAACGTGGCCGGGGCGGTCGCCGCCGGCTGGGACGCGTTCGTCTTCACCGACGCCGATGTCGCCCGCGCCGAGCTCGTCGCCCGGGGCCTGCTCGAGGGCGCCTGAGGCCGCAGCGCCGCCCGGGCGTATCTTGGACCCGTGACGACAACGCCCGAGTCGCTGATCCCTCGCCCCGACGAGCCGCTCCCGACCGGGGCCGACAAGACCCGCTCGGTGCAGGCCATGTTCGACGTCATCGCCCCCCGCTACGACCTGGTCAACCGGATCATGACGTTCCGCATGGACGTCGGGTGGCGGCGCCGGACCGTCGGCTCGCTCGGGCTGCGCCCCGGGTCGCTCGTGGTGGACCTCGCGTGCGGCACCGGCGACCTGGCCCGGGAACTGGCCGACCGGCACCTGGTCCCGCTCGGCGCCGACCTGTCCTACGGGATGCTGGCGGCGGCGCCGGTCCCATTCGACCGGCTGCAGTGCGACGGTTCGGCCCTCCCCTTCGGGGACGGGTCGCTCGACGGCGCCACGTGCGGGTTCGCACTCCGCAACTTCACCGACCTGCAGGCCACGGTCGACGAGCTCGCCCGGGTGCTCCGGCCCGGGGGCCGGGTGGCCGTGGTCGAGGTGGCCGAACCCCCCAACCCCGTCCTGCGTGCCGGTCACTCGGTGTACTTCGGACGGGTCGTCCCCCTGATCGGCGGGCTGTTGTCGAACGCATCGGCGTACCAGTACCTGCCCCGGTCGGTGGCCTACCTGCCCGAGTGGCCCGAGCTGCGGGCCGTCCTGGAGCGGGCCGGGTTCCGTGACGCCAGCCGCACCCTGCTCTCGGGCGGGATCGCGCAGCTGATCACGGCGACCCGCGAGCCGTCGCCGGCCGCAGTGTGAGCGAGCTCGGCCCCGTCGTGGTGACGGGCCCCGACGACCCGGCTGCCGCACCGGCACCCGGCGACGACCTGGTCGCCTTCCGGTCCCCCCGGCGATCCCTGTGGGGTCTCGGCGTGGCCCTGCGCATCGAGCTGCCGGCCCCGTGGACCGACCACGTGGGCGTCGTGGGCCGGGCCCTGGCGGATCTGGCGGGCGGAGCGCCCAACGACGCCGAACCCGGGACGGGACCCGTCGCCTTCGGCGCACTCCCCTACGACCGCAACGCACCGGCGACGTTCATCGTCCCGGCCGTCCTCCACGGGCGCTCACCCGATGGCCGGAGGTGGCGGACCAGGATCGGCGACACCGACCGGCCGACCGCGGCCGCCCGGGGCGGGTCCGGGCCCGAAGCACCCCGTCAGGTCCGGGTGCGCTCGGCCCGTGACCCCGACGACTGGTGTGACGACGTCCGGACCGCCACCAAGCGGATCGCCGAGGGCGACCTCACCAAGGTGGTGCTCGCCCGCGAGTTGATCGTCGACGCCGATGCCCCCTTCGATCCGGCGAGCGTCCACCTGCGCCTCGTCGAGGCCGCCCCCCACGCGTACTGCTTCAGCGTCGACGGGTTCGTGGGTGCGTCGCCCGAGCTGCTGGTGTCGCGGATCGGCGAGGTGGTCCGGGCCCAGCCCATGGCCGGCACGGCGCCACGGTCGGGCGACGAGGACCGGGACCGTCGGGCGGCGGCGGAGCTGGCCGCATCGGCCAAGAACCGGGTCGAGCACCAGATCACGATCGACGCGGTGCACGAGGCCGTCCTGCCCTGGTGCTCCTACCTCGATGCCGAGCCCGAACCCAGCGTCGTCGCGGCCGGACCGGTGCAGCACCTGGCCACCACCGTCGAGGGTCGCCTGTCCCGCCCGCTGCCCTCCGTGCTCGACCTGGTGGGGGCGCTGCATCCGACCCCGGCGGTCGGCGGGTGGCCCCGGGAGCCGGCCCTGGACCTCCAGCGGCAACTCGAACAGACCGACCGTGGGCGTTACGCCGGTCCGGTCGGCTGGGTGGACGCCGCCGGGAACGGGGCGTTCGCCGTGGGCATCCGCAGCGTCGAGCTGCACGGGAACCGGGGCCGGGTGTTCGCGGGCGTCGGCGTGGTGGCCGACTCGGACCCGCTCGCCGAGCTCGACGAGACCCGGGCCAAGTCCCAGGCCGTCCTGAGCGTGCTGTCCCGGACCTGAAGGTCCTGCCGGCGGGATCAGTCCGGCGAGCGTCGCGATCCGACGGGCGACGCCGTCTCGGCGGCCCACACCTCACGCAGCCGCCCCAGGACCGCCTCGACGTCGGCGAAGCCGGCGAAGTGGCCCTCGCCGGCCCGGACGTGCAGCTCGCCCCGAGGAACCCGCGAGGCCTGGTGGTGGCCGTGGCTCGGCGGGACGATCGTGTCGGCGAGCCCCTGCCACACGACCACGGGGGGCTGGACGTCGGCCAGGGCGAACCCCCAGTGCCGGGCGAAGAGGGCGAGATCGTGGGCGGCGGCCCGGAGGTCGTCGGCGTCGAGCAGATCGTGCAGGAACATGGCCTTGAACTGCGGGTGGCCGAGCACGCCCCGGTCGGCGAACCCGAGGACCGCCACGTACAGGCTGAAGATCGGGTCGGCGAGCGGGTCGGCGATGCGCGCGATGGAGGACACGACCGAGCCCAGCGGTCCCCGCAGGGTCTCGAGCAGGGGCGCGGCCAGGCCGAGCAGCCGGGTGTAGCTCAACACGGCGTCCGGGCCCCGGGTCGGCCCGAAGCCACCCAGCAACGACGCGACCACGACCCGGTCCGGCAACTCGTGCGCGACCGCCAAGGTGTACGGGCCGCCCCCGGACAGCCCGACGACGGCGAACCGATCGATCCCGAGCGCGTCGACGACCGCCTCGACGTCGCCGGCGAAGTCGATGATCCGGTGGTACCGGTGGTCGGTCGATCGCCCGGTCCCCGGGCGTTCGAGGGTGACGATCCGGAACCCGAACCGCAGCGCCACCTCGTCGGCGAGCGGCGGGACCTGGAACCGGGCGCCGGGCGTGCCGTGGAACCACAGGACCGGATCGCCGTCCGGGTGGCCGAACTCGGCCCAGGCCAGCTGGCGGCCGTCACGAAGCTCGACCTCGCCCACCCGCCGGGGCACGGGTGCCGCCACCAGTCCGTCCTCGATCTCCGCGAGGGCCTGGTCGAACGGGGCGGTCGGCCGGTTGGGTTCCGCCGCCCGCTCGCCCGCTGGTTCGAGGTGCTCGTCCACGTTCCGTCCCGGCATCGCCGCCGGGTGCTCGCCGTCGAAC
>SXMI01000074.1 GCA_005777415.1 Actinomycetota bacterium
CTGCTGCTCGACGAGCCGTCCCTCGGACTGGCGCCGCTCGTCACCCGGGACGTGTTCGACTCGATCCAGAGCATCGTCGCCGACCTCGGCACCGCCGTCCTGGTCGTGGAGCAGAACGCCAACCTGGCCCTGGGGATCGCTGATCGGGGCTACGTGCTGGAGACCGGCACGATCGTCTCGAGCGGCACGGCGGCGGAGCTGTCCTCGGACGACTCGATCCGACGGGCGTACCTGGGGGTCTGACGATGGAGCTGTTCATCCAACGTGTGTTCGACGGACTGCAGGCCGGCGTGATCTACGCCATCCTGGCGCTGGCGATCGTCGTGATCTTCCGGGCGTCCGGGCTGTTGAACTTCGCCCAGGGCGAGCTGGCGATGTTCACGACGTTCATCGCCTGGGCGATGCTCGACGCCGGGGTGCCGTGGTGGGCGGCGACGATCCTGGCCGCCGTGGTCGGCTTCGGCATCGGGGCGCTGTTGTACCGGCTGCTCATCGTCCGGCTGGGTGGCCCGACGGGCAACCCGTTGGCGATCGTGATCGTCACCATCGGCCTGTTCCTCATCCTCAACGACGGAGCCGGGATCATCTGGGGATCGAACCCCGCCAAGGTGCCACGGATCTTCGGGGACGGACGCGTCGAGTTCCTGGGCGCCGGCATCTCGGTGCAGGTGCTGGGGCTGCTCGGCGTGCTGGCGGTGCTCGTGATCGGCTTCGGCCTGCTGTTCCAGCGGACCAAGCTGGGACTGGCGCTGCGGGCGGTCACCTCCAACCAGGAGTCCGCCGCCCTGGTCGGCATCAAGGTCGTGAGCACGCTCATGATCGGCTGGGGCCTGGCGGCGGCGATCGGCGCGCTGGCGGGCACGTTCACCGCCTCGCAGAACTCGAGCGTCGATACGAACATGATGCAGATCGCCCTGATCTATGCGTTCGCGGCGGCCACCCTGGGTGGGTTCGACAGTCCGTTCGGGGCGGTCGTCGGCGGGTTGATCATCGGGCTCGTCTCCGAGCTCGTCGTGGGCTACGTGGACGTGATCGGACCGGACCTGCGGTTGCTGCCCGGGTTCGTGCTCGTGCTCGTGGTGCTGTTGGTCCGGCCCCAGGGGCTGTTCGGCTCGGCGCAGGTGGCGAGAGCGTGAGCACCCGTCTGCGCTGGGGTGTGTTCGGGGTGCTCGTGGTGGTCGTCGCCGCCCTGCCCCAGGTGCTGGAGGCCAGCCTGGTCAACCGGCTCAGCGAGGTGCTGTGGGTGGCCGTGGCCGCGCTCGGCCTGGCGCTGCTCACCGGCTACAACGGCCAGATCTCGCTCGGCCACGGTGCGTTCGTCGGGCTCGGGGCCTACGTCACCATGATCCTGACCGTCGACTACGGCGTTCCCTACGCCCTCGCCGGGCTGATCGCCGTCGTGGCGGCCTTCGTCGTGGGTGTGGGCGTCGGCCTGCCGGCGCTGCGGATCACGGGCGTCTACCTGGCGCTGGTCACGCTGGGGCTCGCGGTCCTGTTCCCCCAACTCGTCGTCCGCCTCGGGGACATCACCGGCGGGACGGTCGGCCGGCAGCTGATCCCGCGGCCGGGCTACGGCGACTCCGCCCTGATCGACGAGATCGGCCAGCGGCGGTACCTGGGTCAGGCCGGATTCCGGGCGCCGGAGTGGACCGGTCTGGCCGACGACCAGTGGCGGTTCTACGTCTTCGGAGTCGTGGCTCTGGTCGCATTCCTGCTGGTGCGCAACCTCACGCGGTCCCGTGTCGGTCGCAGTCTGGTGGCCATCCGCGACAACGAGACCGCCGCCGAGGTGGCCGGCGTCCGGGTCGACCGGACCAAGGTCCTGACCTTCGGCGTGTCGGCCGCGATCGCCGCCGTCGGCGGTTGGATGTTCGCAGTGCTCAACAACCAGGTGTCGCCGACCTCGTTCACGATCACCCTGTCGATCACGCTGCTCGTGGCCGCCGTCCTGGGTGGTGCGGCGAGCATCGTCGGCCCGCTGATCGGCGCCACGGTCGTGGTGCTGCTCCGCGAGGTCATCCCCGCCGACAGCCAGCGCTACTCGCAGGTCGCCTTCGGGGTCGTCCTCATCGTCGTGATGCTCGTCGCCCCGGGTGGCATCGTCGGCATCTACCGCCGGGTGGAGGCGTCGATCCGCCGACGGCGGCCGCTAGCGTCGGGGTCCGGTTCCTCGGGCCTCGACGGTTCCACGGATCCAGTAGTTCCCGCCCGACCACAGGAGGCATGACATGACCACTGGCCACCGCCAGCGACCGACCGGTTCCGACCGGACCCGACCCAGCGCCCGGACGGGCTGGCGCCTCGGCGCTGCGCTGCTCGCCCTCGGCCTCGTGGCCGCCGCCTGCGGCGGACGTGAGGAGTCCGGCGAGGGCGGCGGCGACGGGTCCTCGACGACCGTCGCCGAGGCCGTCAACCTGGCCAACCCGGCGGACTGCACCAGTTACGCCGGGACGACCGGTGCCGACGGGGCGACGATCAAGATCGGCAACTCGCTCCCGCAGTCGGGCACGTTCAAGGTGTTCGACAAGGTCCGCGTGGGCATCAACGCCTACTTCCAGTTCGCCAACGCCGGCGGCGGCGTGCAGGGCAAGCAGATGGAGCTGGTGTCGCTCGACGACGCCTACCTGCCGGAGCGCACCCGGGCGAACGCCGAGACGCTGACGCAGTCCGACGGCGTGTTCGCACTGCTCGGCCTGGTCGGCACCGAGAACAACAAGTCGGTTCAGCAGTACTTCGCCGAGACCGGCCAGTGCGTCCCCAACCTGGCGGTCGCCACGGGCTTCCCGGGCTTCGGCGATCCTGCCAAGGATCCGTGGATCATCAACGGCCTGCCCAACTACGGCCTCGAGTCGGTGGCGTTCGCCGACTACCTGGAGAAGAACAAGCCGCAGGCCAAGGTGGCGATCCTCTCGCAGAACGACTCGTTCGGTGAGTCCTACGTGACGGCGTTCAAGCAGGCGATCGAGGGCTCCGGTGTGACGGTCGTGGCCGAGCAGACCTTCGACCCGCGGGCCGAGTCGAACGCCCAGGGTCAGGTGACGACGCTGGCCGGTTCCGGCGCCGATGCCCTGCTCCTCGGGGTGACGTCGATCCCGTGCCCGACGGCGCTCAAGTCCATCCAGGACTCGGGCTGGAAGCCGCTCACCTACGTGACGCTGACCTGCTCGTCGAAGGTGCTCATGGACCTCGCCGGCGCCGCCGCCGAGGGGACGATCAGCACCCGGGCCACCTACGACCCGTCCGACCCGGCCAACCAGTCGCAGCCGAGCGTGCAGGAGTTCCGGACCGAGGGCGCCAAGTACGGCCTGGCCCCCGAGGACCTCGACGACCTGAACGTGGCGACCGGCTGGAACTTCGGCGCCTACCTGGTCCAGCTCCTCAAGGCCTCGCCCGAGCTGGAGCGGTCCAAGGTCATGAACACGGCCTGGTCGCAGTCCGGCGTGACGTTCGGGATGAACCTGGACGGGATCGAGTGGACGACCAACGGGACCGACGACCCCTTCGGCTACGAGCAGCTGCAGTTCGTCACCCGGACCGGCGGCAAGTGGGTGCCCGAGGGCGAGATCATCGACTACGGCTCGCAGATCGCCGAGCAGGGCGGGGGCTGAGCCGGCACTCCGGCCGTCCCCGGCCGGCGTTCAGGTGCTCCGGCCGTCCCCGGCCGGTAGCTCGATCAGACCGACGACCCCGTCCCCGGCCCGCCGGTGGCGGGGTCGTCCGCGTCCCGGGTCCGGGGCCGGAGCTCGACGGGGCTGGCCGTCGGCGTCCCGCCGACCTCGAGCAGGTCCTCGGTGATCTGGCGGACCTGCTGGTCCCGGTCGGAGAGGAACCGCTCGCAGAGCGCCTCGACCCGGGGATCCTCGAAGGCCGCCGTGGCGACGGCCACTCGTCGACGCACGGCGGCGATGTCGTCGCCGGCCCGGAGGATGGCCGACACCACCTGCTCGGTCAGGCCGAGCTCGTCGATCCGACCCTCGCCGGCGAGCGAGCCGAGCGCCGCCACGGCGGCCTCACGCACCAGTGCGTCGTCGTGGTCGGAGGTGAGCTCGACGAGTCGGCGGACGCCACGGTCGGGCAGGTCGGTGCGCTCCCCGGCGGCGGCGCACGCGGACTCGACGACGATGTCGGCGCCGTCGTCGAGCAGGTCGGTGAGCGCCTCGACGGCGAGCGTCGACGCGGCGGCGACCCGAGCAGCCCGGTCCCGGACCCCGGGATCGGGGTCACGGAGGGCCGCTCGGAGGTGGTCCTCGTCGAGCACGCCCGACCGGTGTGCGGCCCCGACTGCGGCGGCGCGGACGGACGGTTCGGAATCGTGCCGTGCGGCCACGATCACGTCACGGTCGCCGGTGTGGCCCGCCAGCACCACGGCGGCCCGTCGCTCCGCCGGGTTGCCGGTGACGGGGGTGTGGCCGGGAGGTGGCGTCGGGGTGGACGCCGCTCCGGCAGGCGCTCCGGAGGCGGACCGGCGCCCGGAACCATTGGCGGTGGACCCCCGGGACACCCCTACACTGTGCCCGACTCGCATCTGCTAGGAGGACCTCGTGTCGCACATGGTGATTTTCCAGACCCCCGGCGGCAGCCCCGGCTACAACCAGTTCGACTCGCTGTCCGAGGCGGTGTCGTTCGTGGAGAAGCTGCGGAACGACCAGGGGATCGAGAACGCCCGTATGTTCGCGCTCGAGGAGATCAAGTTCGACATCAAGACCGTCTACAAGGTCGAGCTCCAGGCGCTCAACGCCGGTCCGTCCGCGAGCGCTCCCCGACCGGTCGCATCGAGCGAGCCGACGACCGAGGCCTTCAGCGCCCCGGCGCAGCCCGCTCCGGCACC
>SXMI01000075.1 GCA_005777415.1 Actinomycetota bacterium
ATGCAGGCCTGACCGAACAGCGAGGCCTGCTGGTCGCCGGCGATGCCGCTGAGCGTGACGCCTGCCGGCACCGGGAGCCCGTCCTTGGTCCGGCCGAACTCGCCGACGGACGGTCGGACCTCGGGCAGGGCGGTCATCGGCACCCCGAACAGGTCGCAGAGCTCCGCCGACCAGGTCCGCTCCCGCAGGTCGAACAGCATGGTCCGGCTGGCGTTGGAGGGGTCGGTGACGAACTCGCCCGTCAGGTTCCAGGCCAGCCAGGAGTCGATGGTCCCGAGGGCCAGGTCGTCGTCCACCGCCACGTCGCCGTGCCGGAGCAGCCACTCCATCTTGGAGGCCGAGAAGTAGGGGTCGAGCACGAGCCCGGTCAGCTCGCGGATCCGGGGCAGCTCGCCGGCCGCCATCAGCTCGTCGCATCGCTCGGTGGTGCGCCGGTCCTGCCAGACCAGTGCCCGGTGCCGAGGGCGGCCGGTCCGCCGGTCCCAGGCGACCACCGTCTCCCGCTGGTCGGTGATCCCGATCGCGGCCACCGGCTCGTCGAGCTGGGCCACGGTCGCAGCCAGCACCTCGAGGGTGGCGTCGAGGATCTCGAGCGGGTCGTGCTCGACCCAGCCGGGTCGGGGGAAGTGCTGGGTGAACTCCCGGTAGGAGCTGGCGACGGGGCGACCCGAGGCGTCGACGGCGAACGCCCGGACGCCCGTCGTCCCCTCGTCGATGGCGATGACGACCGACATGGTAGCGACGTTACCCCCCGCCGATAGCCTGACCGTCGTGCGGATCGGCGTCCTGACCTCGGGTGGTGACTGCCCCGGCCTGAACGCCGTGCTGCGGGCCGTGGTGCGCCTGGTCGAACGGGAGCACGGCGGCACGGTGATCGGCTTCCGGGACGCCTGGCGCGGCGTGATGGAGGACGACTGGGAGGTCCTCGACGTGTCCCGTTGCCGGGGGATCCTGCCCCGCGGCGGCACGATCATCGGGACCTCCCGGGTCCAGCCCTACGCCACCGACGGCGGAGTGGACCTGGTGCGGGCGGCGGTGGACCGTCACCGGCTCGACGGGTTCGTCGTCATCGGCGGCGAGGGGTCCCTCAGCTGCGCCGCGGACCTGCAGCGTGACGGGGTCCCGTGCGTCGGGGTCCCCAAGACGATCGACAACGACGTCGTGGGCACGGAGCGGACGTTCGGGTTCGACACGGCCGTGGCCATCTGCTCCTCGGCGATCGACCGGCTGCACTCGACGGCGGAGTCGCACGACCGGGTCATGTTCGTCGAGGTGATGGGCCGTCACGTGGGCCACATCGCCCTGCACGCCGGTCTGGCGGGTGGGGCGACGATGACGCTGATCCCCGAGGTGCCGGTCGACATGGAGGCCGTGGCCGGCGCCATCGCCCGTCGTCACGCCGGGCTGAGCTACGCCTCGATCGTCGTGGTGGCCGAGGGGGCCCAGCCGGTGGCCGGATCGCTCGACGGGACGGAGTACGAGGTCGACCGGTTCGGGCACCAGCGGCTCGGTGGGATCTCCCAGGTGCTCGCCGCCGACCTGGAACGGCGAACGGGCATCGAGACCCGGGTCACGATCCTCGGTCACGTCCAGCGCGGCGGCACCCCCACGGCCCAGGACCGGGTGCTGGCCACCCGCTACGGGGTCGCGGCGGCGTCGGCCGCCGCCGACGGGGACTGGGGCGTCATGGTGGGGCTGCAGAGCGACCGGATCGTCCGGGTCCCGCTCGCAGAGGTGGCGGGCCGGCGCAAGACGGTCGACCTGGACCTCTACGAACAGGTCGCCCGGCCGTTCTTCGCCTCCTGACCGCCGACGGCGTCCGGATCGTCAGCCGTGTTCAGGACGACGGGCAGTCCCGCTCCAGTTCCGAGCGTCGCTGGTCCAGTCGCTCCACGGTCGTCGACGACAGCTGCGCCGCAGCGGCCTCCTCGGCGCTCGGGAGCAGGGGAGCGAAGTCGCAGGCCGTGACCGAGGTGACGTCGCCCCGCTCCGGTGAGCTCGCCAGCACCGGCTCGCCGTCGACGAGGAACCGGACCTCCTCCACTCCCCGGTCCTCGGTGGCGGTGAGCACGAGCTGGCCGATCGCGAGCTGCCGGGCCGGGCCCGCGAGCTCCTCGAACGATCCGCTCAGGTCGATCCCCAGCACCCCGGCGTCCAGTTGGAGCTCCAGGAGCTGCGTCCCTGCCGGGATCGAGTTCGACAGTTCGCCCTCGAGCGACGCACCGGGCTCGAGCAGGGCGCCGAGCGCCGTCCCGAGCGACCGGTCCGTGAGCGCACGCGACGCCGGCACGAGGCTCTGGTCGTCGACGTACCAGAGGACCGCCGACGCGCTGCCGCCCGTCGTGACGGGGGCCGACGGCGTGGTCGTGGTCGGCGGGATCGGCAGGGCCCGGGGCTGGTCGTCCGGACTGATGCCGCAGGCCGCCAGCACCAGGGCGGCCGTGGCGGCGAGCACGGCGGCGAGCCGGTGGCCGGTCACGGGGTCGGCTCCCGGTCGCTCGGCTCGACCCCGCCGTCGCCGGCGGTTGCCGACAGGTCCAGGGCCTGGTGCTCCCCGGTCAGGGTGAGGGCGCTGGCCGCCTCCGGGGTTGCCGCCGACAGGTCCTCCTCGTCCTCGCGCTCGGTCGGCTCGACCAGCGGGAGCTCCACGACGAAGCACGCGCCCTGTCCTCCGTCGGTCCGGTCCTCGACCCACACCCGGCCTCCTTGCAGGGCGGCGTGCTCGGCCGCCAGCGCCAGGCCCAGCCCCACGCCGACGTCGGCGCCGCGGCTGCCGCCCTGGTCGCCCCGGTTGAAGCGGTCGAAGATGCGTTCCCGCTCGGCCTCCGGCACGCCGGGGCCGGAGTCCTCGACACCGATCCGGATCGTGAGCTCGTCGAACGGGTTGAACGGATCGGGGTCGTGGCGCTCGATCCACACTCCCGTCGCCCCGTCCGCGTAGCGGTCGGCATTGTGCAGGTAGTTCGCCACGATCCGGACGAGCCGTCGTTTGTCGCAGGTGATCACGACGTCGTCGAGGTCCGTGTCGGTGTCGATCGGGACGTCCGGGTAGCCCAGGTTGGCCACGGTGGCCTGCACGAGGGGAACGAGCGCGACCTCCTCCGGTTCGTAGCGGACCGCCCCGGCGTCGAAGCGAGAGATCTCGAGCAGGTCCTCGACGAGCTGGGTGAAGCGGTCGACATCGGCTGCGAGCAGGTCGAGCGCGTGCTGCGCCCGCTCCGGCATCTCGTCCCGGTTGTTCTGCAGCACGTGGAGCCCGGCGTTCAGCGTCGTCAGCGGTGAGCGGAGCTCGTGGCTCACGTCGCTCGCGAACCGGGCGTCGCGGTCGATCCGGTCCTCGAGCGCGTCGACCATGGCGTTGAAGTTGCTGACCAGCGGCGCCAGGTCGCGGTCCCGGGCGTACTCGCGCTCGTCGATGCGCGTGTCGAGCTGGCCCAACGCCACCGCCTCGGCGGCATCGCTCACCCGGCCCAACGGCCGCAGCGTGTAGCCACTCGCCCAGTAGCCGAGCACCCCGGCGGCGAAGGTGGTGGCGAAGGTCGCCACGGCCAGGGTGATGAGGAGGCTGCGCAGGCCCGAGGCGATGTCGTCGAGCCGGTAGACCTCGAAGTAGCCCGACCGCTGGCCGCTGAGCGGCACGCCGACGGCGACGAGGGTCTGGTCCTCGAGCTCGAAGCGCATGATCGCCGGGTTGCCGACCTCAACCACCTGGTCCTTCAGCTGCCGGGGCAGGACGTCGACCCCGAAGCGAGGGTCGACCGACACCGAGACCGGTTGGCCCTCGGGGTCGGTGAGCACCACCGAGGCCTTGCCGGCGTCGGCGAGCGAGGTGAGCACCCCCTGGACGTCGGCGGAGTCGCCGAGCGCCCCGTCGACGACCTGGGCGTTGGCCACGGCGCGACGGGAGATCGAGTCCTCGCGCTGGTTGACGAGCGTCTGCTGGGTGATGGTGATCGTGAGCAGGCCCAGCACGACGGAGAGCACGAGCGTCACGCCGACGACGGCGAGGGTGATGCGGGTCCGCAGACCGGCGCCGACCCCCGACCAGACGGGGGCGGTGCCGTCCGGCTCGGCCTCGGCGTCGGCGGCGCTCACCGGCTCAGGTCTGGAGCTTGTAGCCGAGGCCCCGGACGGTCACGACGTGGCGGGGGTTGGCCGGGTCGGACTCGACCTTCGTCCGCAGTCGTCGGATGTGGACGTCGACCAACCGGCTGTCGCCGTCGACCCCGTGGCCCCAGACCTTGTCGAGGAGGTCCTCCCGGGAGAACACGGTGCCCGGATGGTTGGCGAGTTCGACGAGCAGCCGGAACTCGGTCTTGGTGAGGTGGACCGGTTCGCCGCCCCGGCTGACGACACCCTCCTGGGGGACGACCTCGAGGTCACCGAAGCGCAGTCGGGGGTTGCCGGCGACCGCCGGCCGGGCCCGGCGCAACAGGGCGCGGATCCGGGCCGACAGCTCCTTGGGGACGAACGGCTTGGTGAGGTAGTCGTCGGCCCCCGCCTCCAGGCCGGCGACGACGTCGTGGGTGTCGGCCCGGGCGGTCACCATCACGATGGGCACGTCGCTCTGGCGCCGGATCGACCGGCAGACCTCGAAGCCGTCGACCCCGGGCAACATGATGTCGATCAGGACGACGTCGGCCGGGTCGCGGGTGAACGAGCTGATCGCCTGCTCGCCCGTCTCGGCCTCCTCGACCTCCCAGCCCTCGTCCTCGAGGGCCAGCTTGACGGAGGTCCGGATGCGTTCGTCGTCCTCGACGGTCAGGATGCGCGTTGCCACGGCGGCATTCTCGCCCATCCGGGACCCCCGCGCCTGCCAGCGGGCGCTGGGCACTCAGTGGGGGTCGATCGAGGCCAGCGCAGCGAGCAGCTGCTCGGCGAGGTCCGGGTGCGCGCACAGCACCGAGCCGGGACGCACCTCGCCGCCGTCCAGGCCGCACAACCGGGCCCCGGACTCGGTGGCGATCAGCCCGCCGGCGGCGAAGTCCCAGGTCTCGAGTCCGGCCTCGAAGTACGCGTCGACCCGGCCCGCGGCCACGGCGCACAGGTCCAGCGAGGCGGCGCCCATCCGCCGGACGTCGCGGATCCGGCCCATCAGCTCGGCGAGCAGCCGGGCCTGGGCGGTGCGGACCTCGGGCTGGTACGAGAAGCCGGTCGCCACGAGCGCCCGGGCGAGGGGCGGTGGATCGCCGAGCTCCAGGCGCGTCGTCCGGCCGGTGCGCTCGTCGTCGCAGTAGGCGCCCCCGCCGAGGGTGGCCCGGTGGACACGGGCGTGGGTCGGGTCGGCCACCACTCCGGCGACGATCCGGCCGTCGACCTGCGCGGCCACCGACACGGCGTAGCCCGGGTGGTCGTAGACGTAGTTCGTGGTCCCGTCGATCGGGTCGACCCACCAGGTGACGGGCGAGTCGGTCGACCCGTCGCCGGCCGACTCGCCTCGTTCCTCGCCCACGATGCGGTCCTGCGGCCGGCGTCGGCGGATCCGTTCGGCCACCAGTTCCTCGGCCCGGCGGTCGACGACCGTGACGAGGTCGGTCGGCGAGGACTTGGACACGGCCTCCAGGTCCGCAGGTCGGCCGTTCGTGATCAGCTCCGAGGCGGCGAGCGCGGCGTCCAGCGCCACTTCGAGCAGCGCCCCGGGATCGGGATCGGGCTCGGGGACAGGCTCGGGCTCGGGGTCGGGCTCGGGCTCGAGACCGGGTGGGGTGCTCATGTCGACCGGTCGCGGATGGTCTGCCATTCGCCGAGCGCCCGGAGGGTCAACACGGCGACCACGGCGACACCACCTGCGGCCGCCGCCGCCGAGACCAGCAGCAGGACGCCCGTGGCCAGGCGGCTGAACCCGCCGAGCTCGCCGAACGCGTAGCCGATGAAACCGCCGGCGAACCCGCCCAGGAGGATCGAGGCGAAGGCCAGCGACCGGGCGAGCACCGACGGGAGCGCCGACTCCGGGCCGGACGCCGGTGTCGACCCGCCGGTGGGGGAGGGCGCTGGAGGGCTCACAGGATCGGAGACTACGTCCTTCTCCCTCAGGCCTCCGCCCGGCCTCAGCGCCCGGCCGCTCCGGCCGCCCCGGGGTCCCGGCGGCCTCGTGTCACCAGAGGCACTGGGCAATTGTTCACGTGGGGGCCGGAACCACCGATGGAACCCTGTCGCACACGCGAGCGGTCGGTACGATGTCCGTGCCGGCCCTCGCGGAGGACCAGTGGAGGAACCGTGGAAGATCTCGTACCACCCCGCCGCCTCGGCCAACTCCTGACCCAGGCCCGCGAGTCCCGTGGCGTCTCGGTCGACGTGGTCACCGAGGAGCTCGCCCGCAACAACGTGGCCATCGACCTCCGGGAGGTCGAGGCCGGCCGGGCCCGGATCGACGACCGCCAGGTGGAGCAGCTGGCCCGGATCTACGGCATCGAGACCGGGACCCTGGTCCCGATGCGGAGCCGGCTGATCGTCGACCTGACCGAGGGCGTCATCCAGGACGAGCGGACCCGGTCCGCGATCCGTTTCGACCCGGACCGCGGCGAGACGCTCCGTCGCTACCTGGCGCTCGTGTACCAGATGCGCAACCTCACCCCGGGTCAGGACCTGACGCTGCGGATCGAGGACATGCAGGTCCTTGCCGACGCCTTCGGGACGGACTCGCTCACGATCGAGTCGGAGCTGCGGACGTTGATGGCGGCCGACGCCGCGACGATCGCCACGACCCGGTCCCGGTTGTCGGCCCGGGTGCTGGTGCCTGCCGCCGGCATCCTGCTCGCCGTGACGGCCATCGGTGCGCTCGTGTTCGTCCAGTCGAGCAGCGAGGCACCGGCACCGGCTCCGGCACCCGCCGTGGCCGAGGTTCCGCTCGATCAGTTGCCGCCGGCACCGGTCGCCGAGGTGGGCCCCGCCGGCATCACCGTCGAGCGTCTTCCCGACGGGTCGGTCGGGCCCGAGCGGCCAGCGGGCTGATCGGCCTCAGGCGGTCCGCTCGACCGTCGTCGACGCCACGTCGGTGCCGTGCACCCGGAACCCGAACGATCGCGGCGTCGTCCACCGCTCGTCCATCCACTCCAGCAGCGGCTCGCGGACCCACGGCTGGGTCGATTCGAGCAGGTCGCGGGCGGTGACCGGGTCCGCCCAGCGGGCGTCCACGACGATCCCGTCGGGGTCCTCGCCCGTGGCCAGCGAGCCGGCGACCTCCCCGGAACGGTGCACCTCGACCCGGAGGTCCCAGCGCAGGTCCACCGCCTCGATGCGCACCTCGTAGAGCAGTCCCGACCAGGCCTGCACGCGCAGGCCGGTCTCCTCCTCGACCTCACGTCCGAGCCCCACGAGCAGTTCCTCGTGGTGCTCGATGACCCCGCCGGGTGGCGTCCAGTCCCAGCGGCCACCGCGTCGGACGTTGCGGACCAGCAGCAGGTCGCCGCGGTCGGGATGCTCGACGACGGCACCGGCCACGGTCCAGCGGTGGACCCCGTCTGCTGGCTGTGCTCCCGAACCGTCGCCCACGCCACGACGCTACCCGTCCCCCCGGGCGGCCGGAGGCGGCGGTCGTGACCGGCCGGAGCATCCTCCACGTCGACATGGACGCGTTCTTCGCCTCCGTGGAGCTGCTCCGCCACCCGGACCTTGTCGGTCGACCGGTGGTCGTCGGTGGGGCGGGGGAGCGCGGGGTCGTGGCGGCGGCGTCCTACCCGGCGCGTGTCCACGGCATCCGGTCGGCCATGTCGACGGCCCGGGCCCGTCGGCTGTGCCCCGACCTGGTGGTGCTCCCCGTCGACCACGGTCACTACGCGCAGGTCTCGTCGCGCATCATGGCCACGTTCCATGAGTTCACCCCGCTGGTCGAGCCGCTCTCGCTCGACGAGGCGTTCCTGGACGTCACCGGCGCCTCCCGGTCGGTGGGCTCCGCCGTCGAGATCGCCGGGGAGCTCCGCCGTCGGATCCACGACCGGGAGTCGCTCTGGTGCTCGGTGGGTGTCGCGTCCTCCAAGCTGCTCGCCAAGCTCGCATCCGAGGCGGCCAAGCCGACCCCGGGGGCCGTGGGGGACCCGCCGGGTGTCGTCGTGGTCCCCGCCGACCGGGAGCTGGTGTTCCTCCAGGACCGACCGGTGGGGGATCTGTGGGGCGTCGGGCCCGTGACCCGGGAGCGGCTCGCCTCGCTGGGGGTGCTCACCGTGGCGCAGTTGGCGGCGTTCCCCGTGGACGCGCTGGCGGGCCGGTTGGGGGCGGGAACCGCCCGGCACCTCCACGAGTTGGCGAACGGACGTGACGACCGGCCCGTCGTCCCGGACCAGGCGGCCCGGTCCATCTCCCAGGAGGAGACCTTCGCCCGGGACCTGCACTCGCTCGACGACCTGGACGTCCATCTGGTGTCGATGGCCGACCGGGTGGCGGCCCGGGCCCGGCGGAGCGGAGTCCTCGGGCGCACCGTCCAACTGAAGGTCCGCTCGGGGGACCTCACGACTACGAGTCGGTCCCGCACGCTCGACACACCCTCGGCCGACGGGCTGACGATCCTGCGGGTCGCCCGGTCGCTGCTCGCCGACCTACCGGTCTCGGCGGGCATCCGGCTGCTGGGGGTGGGTCTCACCAACCTGCTCGATGCCGAGGTGGGGCACCAGTTGCGCCTGGAGGGGCTCGACGGTCCGGACGACGGCCGGTCGTCGGCGCCGTCGGCGAACCGTCTGGCCGCCACGGAGGCGGTCGACCGGGTGCGGGCCCGATTCGGGGAGGACGCGATCGGCCCGGCCCGTCGTCGACCGCCGCCCGCGCCGCCTGCACCATCGCCGGTAGCGCCGCCGGCAGCGCCCCCGACAGCGCCCCCGACCGACGACCCCGGGGGTGACCCGCCGACTCGTGGCGGACCCCGGTAGCCTGTGGCAACATGCAGGCGCACGCAGAGCCGACCGGATCCACCCAGGGGGTGACTGGCCATGCCGCTGTCTGAGGACGAACAGCGAATCCTCAGCGAGATCGAGTCGCAGCTCCGCGCGTCCGACCCGGACCTGGCGGAGCACGTCGGCTCCACGACCGTCTACACCGATGCGGTCCGCAAGCTCCGGTGGGGGGTGGTGGCGTTCGTCGCCAGCCTCGTGCTCACCGTGGTCCTGCTGACCGTGCACTTCGCCCTCGGCTTCGTCGGGTTCCTGGCCATGGTCGGCTCCGCGATCATCATCGAGTCGAACGCCCGACGGATGGGCCGGGCGGGCATCAACGAGGCCACCCGGGCGCTGCGGTCCTCGGGCATCCGCTCGTACTTCAACGACGCGGGCGAGCGGGCCCGTGAGCGTTTCCGTCGCGACGACGAGGTCTGAGCCGGCCCGTCAGCGGACCCGCTCGAGCACCCGCTGACGGGTACCCAGACCGGCGTCGATCCCGGCCACGACGTGCCGGGCGATCTCCTCGGCGAGCTCCTGGTCGTCCGGCGTCCCGCCGTCCGGCGCGAACCGCCGCACCGTCTCGAGTCGGGCGAGTGTCTCCACGTCGTGGGCGATGTCGGCACAGCCGGGGTCGGCGCCGAGCCGCCGGGCGAACTCGAGCGGCGTCTCGTCCGGGCGGATCGACACCCCCCGGTGGACGCAGGACCGGGTCACGTCCTCCCAGGCGATGGCGATCGGCCCGACGTCCGGGTCCTGGCGCGCCCGGCGCCGCCGGCTGCTCCGCCGCCATCGGGTGACGACCAGCCCGGCCATCGCCCCGAGCGCGAGCGTCACCAGGACCAGCAGGCCGGCGCGTCGGGTGCCGCCCGTCGTCCCGCCGGGGTCGCCGGCTCCCGGGTCCGCCGGTTCCGACTCCGCCGAGGCGTCGAGCTCGGCCTGGGTGTCGGGAGGCGTCGTGGGTCGATCGGCCGTGGTGGTCGACGGGGTCGAGGTGGTGGCGGCCTGGGCGGCGGGCGGCTCGGCCTGGGCGGCGTCGACGCCGGTCCAGCCGGTGCCCTGCGGGTCGCCGCGACCCGGGGTCGGCTCGAAGGCCACCCACCCGACCCCGGGGAGCTGCACCTCCGGCCAGGCGTGCGCATGGCGACCACGGACGACGAACCGGGTCGGATCGTCCGCGAGCCGGTCGCCGGGGGTGAACCCGACCGCCACCCGGCTCGGGAGGCCCACCGCCCGGGCCATCAGGGCGTACGCCGAGGCGAACTGCTGACAGAAGCCCCGGCGAGTGCTGAGGAACGCCGCCACCGGGTCGGACTCGCCCCGGTAGTCGACGGCCGTGTCGTAGGTCGCCCCGGGGCCTCGGAGCCAGTCCTGGAGGGCCAGGGCCTGCTGGTAGGGGCCGTCGCGGCCGGCCACGGCCGCCAGGGCGGTCCGGCGGACCTCATCGCTCAGGCCGTCGGCGGCCAACGTGGTCGGGTTCGTCGGGGCCGCCGGCGTGGTGGCCAGGGCCGCCGGGTCCACGACGCGCAGCGCGGAGGTCACCCGGTAGGTCGTCCCGGGTGTCGCCGAGTCGTCCCGGGCGATGAGCGACGAGGACTCGGGGTCGACGCCCACGGCGACATCGCCCGTCACGTCCACCGCCTGGAACGCCGCCGGGAGCCACAGTCCGCCGAGCGTCGCGATCCGCACCTCCTGAGTGAGGGGCCGGCCGGGGCTGGCCTCACCCAGGTCGCCGTCCGTGGAGCGGTAGGTGCCCCGGGAGGTCCAGATCGAGCGCTCGGGGTCGTACTGCTCGAGCGCCGTCAGGCGCCAGTACGACGCCTCGTCTGCTCCGACGGTGAAGACGACCTCGTCGCTGCGCTCGCCGAGCAGCGAGGTGACCCCGACGAAGGGTGACACGACGGTCCGGGGCCCCTCGCCGCGTCCCAGGGTGCGGAGGTCCACGACCGCCTCGTCGTCGCCGGGCAGCAGCGGGGCGAGCGCCACGCCGACGACGAGCACGGCGACGGCGAGGGCGCTCGCGCCGAGCGCCACGGCCCGGACTCCGCTCCGGGCGTCACCGTGGCGCCACCGGGTCGCGCTGGCGACGAGGGCCCGCTGGGTGACCGCGTAGACGGCCAGTCCGAGCGCGAACACGGCGGTGGAACCGACGCGGGCCGCATCGCGGGCCAGCACCCCGCTCGCCACGACGGTCGCCAGGTAGGGGATGATCGCCTGCACCGGTGCCCGGTAGCGCAGGGCGCTGGTGTCGGCGAACGTGACGAACACCCAGAGCACGGCGGCGAGCGTCAGCAGGAACCCGTCGCTGGCCGGGACCGGCGCCACCTGGTCGGCGAAGTCGCCGAACGAACTGCGGACCAGATCGCCGACCGCCGCCAGGGTGTCCCCGGTGGGCAGGCCGTAGGCGCTGGTCTCCGGTACGAACAGCCAGGTCAGCGCCAGGACGGCGCTGCCGAGCGAGACCACGGTCGCCACGCCCGGTCCCACCCGGAGGCGACGCAGCGCAACGGCGAGGAGCCAGGCCGCCGTGACCGGGACGGCGAGGGTGCGCAGGAACCCCCACCCCTCGAAGAGCCGGGCGAACGTCGCCGTCGTAGCGAGCGCCACCGTCAGCAGGCCGAGCTCGGCCGCGACGAGCGCCACGGGAGCGACCCGGTCGTCACCGCCGACTCGCCCGGCACCGTCCACGGGCGCTGGTGGGCTCATCCGGGGATCACTCCCGCCGGGACCAGGCTTCGTCGCCACGCCGCCGTGAGGTCCTCGCCCCGGTGCTCGACGAGCAGGGGAGGGTCGGCGGCGCCCGAGGTGGTGCACGCCCCGCAGGCGACCAGGATGCGCAGGTCCCAGCCGCGTGTCGCCGCCGTCACGGCGTCGTGCCCGCTCGCCTCCATGGCCCCGGTGCACATCACGAGTCGGCCCGACCCGGTGCCACCCGGGAGCGACGCCAGGACGGACGCCAGCGACCCGCCGCCGCTCGCGCGGACGGCGGCCAACTCGTCGAGCAGATGCTCCTCGGCCTCGGCCCCGACGACACCGCTGTCGGTGCCGTCGGTGGTGACCAAGCGGATCAGCTCGCCGTGGGCGGCCGCGTGCTCGACGACGCTGGCCGCCGCCGACACCGCCCGTTCGAACGAGTCGTCGTCGTGGACGGCCCGACGTACGTCGAGCAGCACGGTCGTCCGCCGCTGCCACGGCTGCTCGTACTGCTGGACGACGAGGCGCCCGAGCCGGGCCGAGGAGCGCCAGTGGACCTGTCGGACGTCGTCGCCGGGCTCGTAGGCGCGCAGGGCGGCGAACTCGTCGTCGGTCGAGTTCCGTCCCACCACGGGGGCGGACCCCTCGGTGGGCGTGCCACCCGGGGTGCCCTCGAGCGGGTCGAGGGGCCAGGTGCGTGGAAGGACGACGACCGAGCGCCGGTCGTCGTCGCTGCGCCGGGACGTGGCGAGGGCGAACGGGTCGTCGACGTCGAGCACCGCCGGGCCGATCGTGTGGACGCCGCGCCGGTGGGCGGGGAACCGGTAGGTGACCTCCCGGGTCGCTCCGGCGGGGATCGGGGCCACGGCGAGCGTCACGTCCCCGGCCCGGCCGGCCCGGTCGGTGAACCGCAGGACCGGGCTGTGGCCCCGGCCCCGGTGCTGCAACCGGATCGTGACCAGGGCCGACTCGCCGACACGCAGTCGACCGGGACGGACCTGTCGACTGGATCGGACCTCCAGCGGCCGGAGGCCCACCCAGGCCCACGCCACGGCGACCGCGAGCAGGCCCATGGCCGCCAGGGCGGTGAGCTCGGGCTGGCCGAGCAACCACCCGATGATCCCGACGACCGTGGAGACGGCCACGACGAGGAGCCCGTTGCGGGTCGGTCGGCTCCGCCGACGGGCGCGCCGCCTCCGGTCCACGTCCGGGTCGCCCTCAGATCCCCGGCGCGGGCACAGGGGTGGAGGTGAGGAGCTCGGCCACGGCGTCGGCGCCGGTGCCGCCCCGCAGTCGGGCGTCCGCGGCCACCACCACCCGGTGCGCGAGCACCGGCACGGCCAGGGCCTTCACGTCGTCGGCGGTGGCGTAGTCCCGACCGGCGGCGGCCGCCGCGACCTGGGCGCAGCGGACCAGGGCCATGGCGGCCCGGGGTGAGACGCCGAGTGCGAAGCGGCCCGAGTGGCGGCTCCGGTCGGCGAGGTCGACGACGTACGCGGCGAGGGGGTCGGCGACGTGGACGGTCCGGGCGTGTCGGGTCATGGCCACCAGGTCCTGGGCGCTGGCGACCGGCTGCAGTGCGTCGAGCCCGCTGTCACCCGCCTGGCCCCGGACGAGTCGGAGCTCCTGGTCCCGCGCCGGGTAGCCGAGGGACAGGCGCATCGTGAACCGGTCGAGCTGGGACTCGGGCAGCGGGAAGGTGCCCTGGTGCTCGAGCGGGTTCTGCGTGGCGACGACGATGAAC
>SXMI01000076.1 GCA_005777415.1 Actinomycetota bacterium
CAACGCCGGCGCCAACTTGCCGGGGGGCCGGGACGAGCACGACCCCGACGTCTTCGCCGAGTCGGTGCAGATCAACCTGGTCGCCACCCACCGGCTGTCGGAGCGCTGCCGGACCCTGCTCGCCGCCAGCGACCGGGCCGGGGGTGGAGCGGCGGTGAACCTGGCGTCCATGGCCTCGTTCTTCGCGGTGCCGATGGTGCCCGGCTACGCGGCGGCGAAGGCCGGCGTGGTGGGACTGACCCGGACGCTGGCGGCGGCCTGGGCCCCGAGCGGCGTCCGGGTGAACGCTGTCGCCCCCGGCCTGATCGAGACACCCATGACCGAACCGATGCTCACCTTCACCGAGCTGGCCCGACCGATGGTGGAGCGCACCCCCATGGCCCGGTGGGGCACCCCCGAGGACGTCGTGGGTGCGGTGCTGTTCCTGAGCTCGAGCGCCGCCGGGTTCATCACCGGCCAGACGGTCTGCGTCGATGGGGGCTACTCGATCGCCTGAGCGCAGCGCGGGAGACACCGATCGGAGGACACGCAGATGGGCTCAGCCGAACAGTCGGGTGAGTGCCACCGCCACCGACACCAGCACCGCGTTGGCGGTGATCATCGTCAGGTTGTTGGCCCGGAGCGTGGAGTGCAGCTCCGATCGCAGGTCGGACAGCTCGGATCGCAGGTCGGCGAGCTGGACCCGGACATCCGACCGGAGCTCCACCAGCTCGGCGCGCAACCCGGTGGCGAGATGGTCGAGGTCCCGCTTCGTTGCGACGTCGGCCCAGCCGACCGGTGGGAGCATCTCCATGAGCGTGTTCGCCGCATCTGCACCGATCGCCTCCGTGAGCGACGTGTGCAGTCGGTGCCGTCCTTCCTCGGTGAGCGTCACTGCCGGTACCTCCTGGAGTCTGCCAGACGCCGCCCGGGCCGCGTCCACCGGTGCGCACAGGAAGGTTTCGGGACGGAGCCGGATCCGACCGGGCCCCGGCCGGGCATCAGGGCCCCGGCCGGCCCGGCCCGGCCAGGTCTCAGCCCAGCGCCGTGAGCTGGTCGAGCGCCGGGTCGGGAGGCGCCGTGTCCGAGGGTGCGAGCAGTACGTCGAACTCGCTCCGACCGAGCAGCTGCGACAGGAGGAACGCCGTCACCAACCGCTTCGTGGCCCGGTGCGCCTCGTCGATGGCCAACAGCTCGGGGGCGCACCCCTCCACGGCATAGGAGTCGATCGCCTGCACCAACGGCGGCGCCACGTCGGGCCGGGTGCGGGCCAGGTCCTGGTAGGCGCAGACGTCGGTGAACGACTGGTGGCCGGCGGCACGGAGGTCGGCGCGGATCAGCGGCCGACCGGCCACGAGCCGGGCCGGCCGGTCGGTGTTCGGGTCGATCGGCGTGGTCACGTCCGAGGTGCCCGAGACGAGCAGCGTCGGGGTCTCGACCGCCTGGAGCACGGCGTCGGGGATGGTGCGCGAGTACGGGGCGAGCGCCACCACGGCGTCCAGGCCGGCGAAGGCCTCGCCGTCGCCCGCCTGCGAGCCCGCCACCAGCGAGGTGAACCCACCGAAGCTGTGCCCCGTGACGGCGATGTGCTCCGGGTCGACCACGGGGGTGAGGTCCTCGAAGCCGAGCGCCCCCGAGGTGGCCGCCGCCACGACGGCCGCCACGTCCTCGGGCCGGTCCTGGGCCACCTGCTCCTGGGACTCGTCGCTGCCGGCGAACTCGTCGATCGCCGTGTTGCCCACGTGGTCGGGTGCGACCACGACGAAACCGTGGCTGGCGAGGTGTTCGGTCAGGAACCCCGACACGTACCGCAGTCCCCCGCTGCCGTGGGAGTAGACGACCAGGGGGAACGGCCCGGGTGCCGGCGGCGCGCCGACCACGGCGTCGATCGTGGGGACCTCGAGCCCGGGGAACGAGTAGGTGGCCGGGGTGAGGCCCGCCGCCGCGGCCGGGTCGACCGGGTACCAGATCTCGACCGGCAGCAACCGGTCCCGGGCGCCGACCACCTCGACGGTGCGGACGCCGACGGCGTACTCGCCGCGGCCCTCGACCTCGGACGCAAGCACCACCGGGTCGGCCACTGGGTCGTTCGCCGGTGCCGTGGTCGCGGCCTCGACCCCACCCGAGGACCCCGACGAGGACGCGTCACCGCGGCTGCACGCGGCGAGCCCGACGAGTGCGAGCACGACCAGCGCGAGCAGGGCGACCGGGGGACGTGGTGGATCGAGGTGACGATGACGACGCACCTCCGGAACCTACGACGTCGGACGGCCGGGCGGGCACCTGCGCGCCGGACCCACCGAACGGCCCCCGATCGGACGCCGTGTGGTGAACTGTGTTCATGAGCCCGTCGAGCGGACCGGACCTGCCGTCGCTCCCCCTCTCCCGCTCCTCGTGGGCCTGGCGGGTCAACGCCGAGCCCACCGTGTTCGCCGGAGGAGGACGGGCCCTGCTGCTCCAGGTCGCCCACCCGGGCGTGGGGGCGGGCGTCGAACAGTTCTCGTCGTACGCGAGCGACCCGTGGGGCCGACTGTTCCGCACCGTCGACATCATGATGAAGCTGTCGTTCGGGACACCCGAGGTGTCGGCGCGGCAACAGCGGGTCCTGCACGCCATGCACCAGCGCGTCCGCGGGACCACCGACGACGGGACCCCGTACTCGGCACTCGACGTCGACCTGCAGGTCTGGGTGTGGGCCACGCTCGTGGACACCGCCCTGCTCCTCTACGAGCGGGTCCGCACGCCCCTGTCGCCGTCCGAGCGGGAGGCCTACTACGAGGAGTCCAAGCTGGTGGCCTACGGCTGCGGCGTTCCCCGTGGGGCGTGCCCGTCGACCTGGGAGGACTTCGCCTCGTACATCGGGGCCGTCGTGCGTGACGACCTGCGGGTCACCCGGTCGGCCCGAGCGGTGGCGGCGACCGCCATGACGCCGCCGCTGCCCGGGCCGTTGGCACCGGTCGCCGGCCTCCCGAACCGACTGGTGACCGTCGGGTTGCTGCCGCCGACGCTCCGTGAGCAGTTCGGCTTCGACTGGGGCCCGCGGGATCGCCGGCAGCTCGACCTGTGGTTCGCCGCCCTGCGGGTCGGCTCCCACCTGACGCCCTCGCCGCTCCGGCACCTGCCCACCGAGTGGACGATCGGACGAGCACGACCGCTGCGCATCCCCTGGTTGCAGCGCCACGGGGCCCGGGCGACCGCGGCGCGACTCGATGCGGCCGGGCTCGGACCGGA
>SXMI01000077.1 GCA_005777415.1 Actinomycetota bacterium
ACCGAGGACGGCCACCTGTTCGACGCTCACGACGCACCTCCGTCGGCCACCGGCCGCCACTTCCACACGACGTACTCGACCTGATCGCCGTCCTCGTCGGTGCCGGTGTCGAGGGTGTCGAGCACCAGTTCCATCTCCATCCCGACCTGCAGGTCGTCGACGCCGACGCCGGCCACCACCTGTCCCATGACCACGATGCGCTCGGCCTCGAGCTCCACCGCCGCGATGCAGAACGGCTCGTAGGGGTCGCTCACGGGGACGTACGGCTCGGGCGGCTGGTACTGGGCGTCGGTGTAGGACCAGATCCGGCCGCGTCGCGACAGGTGGACCTCTTCCAGGGTGCTGTCGGCCTGGCCGGGTGCCCGGGACATGACCCGTTCCGGCGGGAAGAAGTAGGTCCCGCTCCGGGTGCACCGGGTCCCGATGAGCGAGGGTGGCGTGTCGTCGTCGGGGATCGTGAACCAGCCCTCGACGACCGGTCGGCGTGTGGCCATGGCTGTGCTCCGGCTCGGCGGATCTGACGACCTGTCAGAACGTGCGGGCAGGTTAGCGGGCTTCGGTGACGTGGCCGCAGGGCCCGGTCGGCCCGCCTACCCTGTCGCCGTGAGCGCGACCGAACTCCCACACGTCGACGACGCCGCCGTGGACACGGCGCTGCGACTGCTCTGCGACTCGGCCCTGGAACCGATCGTCGAGCTGGTGCTGCTGGCCCGTGACGGTGGCTACGAGGCCCACGCCCACGACGGATCCGTCCGTTTCGAGCGGGCCGTCTCGGACGGCGACGACCACGAGTGGGTCTTCACCGAGACGCAGGTCACCGGCCGGAACCCCCTGGGTGACCGGGCGATCGACCGGTTCGCCCCGCTGTCCGAGGAACTGGCCAACCTGCAGCCCGACCGGACGCAGAACGCGTACCCGTTCGCGTTCGAGCAGGTCGCCCAGCTCTTCGACCACCCGGCCGCCCCCGACCTGTGCGTGGTCCACACCGCCGCCCACCACTGGGCGTCCATGGGTGGCCACCTGGGTGAGCACGGGTCCCTCGCCAGCGTGCAGTGCCGGGCCCCGTTCCTGGTGTCCGGGTGCGGCGCCGCCCGTCGTGGCTGGGTCGACGTGCCGGCGCAGCTCGTCGACGTGGCGCCGACGGTGCTGGCGTTGCTGGGGGTGGAGCCGACCGGTGGCATCGGGCTCGACGGCCGCCATCGGGCCGACGCGCTGCTCGCCCACCAGGACGGCGACGTCCTCGTCGACCTGCTCGACCCGACCGAGCGGCCCGAGGTGGTCGTCGGGTTCCTGCTCGACGGGTGCAACCCGAACGTGCTCTTCGACGTCGTCGCCGCCGGCGAGGCGCCGAACATCGCGGCGCTGCTCGCCGAGGGCACGGCGCTGCGGAATGGGATCGTGTCGTCGCTGCCGACCGTCACGCTGCCGAACCACACGACGATCCTCACCGGCCGGCACCCCGGTCACCACGGGATCCTGCACAACGCGTGGTGGGACCGGAGTCGTCAGGAGCGCGTGACGACCAATTCGCCCGCCACCTGGGCCACGGCCATGGAGGCCCTGGCGCCGGGGACCGACAGCATCCACTCGGCGCTGCGGCGGGCCGAGCCCGGTGCCTTCACCGCCTCGGTCAACGAGCCCGCCGACCCCGGTGCGGTGTTCTCGACCTTCGACCTGATGCGGCGGGGCGTCCGGGTGCCGTTCCCCCGATCGGCCGAGGGTCTGCCGCACGCCACCGAGATGTTCGTCCGGCCCGTCAAGGACTACGCGACCTACACGCTGGTCGACCACCACGGCGTGGAGCAGGCCGTCGGGATCATCGAGGGCCGCTACCTGGACACCGACTACCCGCTGCCGCGGTTCCTGTGGGTGAACCTGACGCTCACCGACTCGGCCTTCCACGAGGGTGGGCCGCACTCCGAGATCGCCCGGGCGTCGATCCGCGACTCGGACGGCCGGATCGGTGAGATCGTGGCCGCCCTGGACCGGCGCGGCGTGCTCGAGCGCACGGCCTTCTTCCTCTGCGCCGACCACGGGATGGAGGAGTCGCTCCCGGGCGTGGATGGCGACTGGACTCCGGTGCTGCGGGACGCCGGACTGGACGTGCGGGACGAGGCGTTCGGATTCCTCTACCTGGACCCGGGCCGTGGGGTCACGGGGAACGGGTCGTCGCCGAGGTCGTAGGGTTCGGTCCCATGCAGCACCCCAACGTGGACATCGGTACCTACGGCATCTGGACCGGCGCACTCGACGCCGTGCCGTCCTCGCTGGCGCGGGAGTGCGCGGCCGAGATCGAGGAGTTGGGCTTCGGCGCGCTGTGGATCCCCGAGACGGTCTTCCGCGAGCCGTTCGTCCACTCGGCGTTCCTGCTGGAGGCGACGTCCTCGATGGTCGTCGCCACCGGCATCGTGAACCGGTACGGCCGGGATCCCCTCACCTGCAACGCCGCCATGCAGACCCTCAACGAGGCCTACCCCGGACGGTTCCTGCTCGGGTTGGGGGTGAGCCACGGCCACCTCGTCTCGGGCATCCGCAAGCAGGACTGGTCGAAGCCCTACAGCGGCATGGTCGAGTACCTGGACCGGATGCAGGAGGCGCTCTTCTTCGCGCCGATGGGGGACCCGCCCGCCCAGATGGTGCTGGCGGCGCTGGGGCCGAAGATGCTGCGGCTGGCCGCCGAGCGGACCGCCGGCGCCCACCCGTACTTCGTGCCGCCGGAGCACACGGCGATCGCCCGGGAGACGATGGGCCCCGAGCCGCTGCTCGCCGTCGAGCAGATGGTGGTGCTCGACACGGACCCGACCACGGCCCGGGCGACGGCCCGGGCGAACATGGCGATCTACCTGGGCCTGCCCAACTACGCCAACAACCTGCTCCGCCTGGGCTTCACCGAGGCCGACGTCGCCGACGGCGGATCGGACCGGCTGGTCGACGCGATCGTGGCGTGGGGGACGATGGACGACGCGCTGGCGAGGGTGCAGGCCCACGTGGACGCCGGGGCGGACCACGTCTGCGTGCAGGTGCTGGGAGCCGACCAGCTGCACCTGCCCCGGACGGAGTGGCGGGAGCTCGCCGCGGCCCTCGGCCTGGTCTGAGCGCGGCCGGGTGGCGTCCCGGCGCCGCCGGTGATGCGGGCCGGGCTCAGCCGTCGACGGCCGACAGGAACGCCGGCCGTTCGCCACCGCCGTGCAGCCAGATCGCCGAGCCGCTCACGTACGACGCGAATGGCGAGGTGACCCACCGGCAGGCCTGGGCCAGGTCCTCGGGGGTGCCCAACCGGCCGGCCGGCACGGTGGCGGCGACGCGGGCCTGGGCCTCGTCGTCGCCGTAGTGCAGCTCGGCCTGTTCCGTGGCGATCATCCCGGCGACGATCGCCACCACCCGGGTCGTCGGTGCCCACTCGACGGCCAGCGACTGGGTGAGGCTCAACAGCCCGGCCTTGGCGGCCCCGTAGGCGGCCGTCCCGGGTGAGGGCCGGGTGGCCGAGACCGACGCGATGTTCACGACCACGCCACCGTCCGGCCCGGCAGCACCCAGGGCGAAGTGGTGGTGCGCCCGCTGGGCGACGTGGAGCGGGGCGAGCAGGTTCAGCCGGATGATCGACTCGCTGAACCGGGGCGAGGCTGTGGCCGCATCGGCCGCCGGTGCGCCGCCCGCGTTGTTGACCACGGCGTCGAGGCGACCGAACTGCTCCACGGCGGCGTCGACCACTGCGGCGGCCTGGTCGGGATCACGGACGTCGGCCGGCACGAACACGGCCTGTCGACCGTCACGCTCGGGGAGTTCCTCCGGTTCGTTGCGGCCGCAGGTGACGACCTGGGCGCCCCAGTCGAGGAACCGCTCCACCAGCACCCGGCCGATCCCCTTGCTGCCACCGGTCACGACCACCACCCGGCCGGAGTGGTCGAGACGGTCGCGGTCGGCGCTGGGATCCACGGACGACGACCCTACCGGTCGACCGGCATCCACCGGGAGCCCCGGCGAGCGGGCACCGGGCACCGCTGACCCTGCCGCCTGGTGAACCTACGGTCCGACCGTGCGACTCGGCGCCGACCCCGACGAACTGGAACGACTGGCCCGGGCCCACCGACTCATGGCCGAGCAGCTCCGGCGCGTCGCCCGGCCGCTGCGGGTCGATGCGGGGTGGACGGGACCCGACGCCGATGCGCTCCACAGGTTGTACCGGCACCGGATCGTCGGCCCGGCGTCCGTCGCGGCGGCCGCGGCCGACCGTCGGGCCGCTGAACTCGTCGCCCAGGCCCGGGCGCAGCGGGCCGCGTCGGTGGGGGAGGTGTCCTCGGCCACCATCCGGAGCGATGCCTCCCGAGGCGGCCGGTTCGTCCACCGGGTCGGTGACGAACGTGCCACCACCGTCGTGGTGCTCGTGCCCGGCGTCGGCACCGACCTGCAGGATGCGGCCTCGTTGGAGGACACCGCCCGGACCGTTCACGAGACGCTCGCCCCGGTGGCCGGATCCCTCGCCGTGGTGTCCTGGCTCGGCTACGACCCGCCCGACACCATCCCGAGCGCGATCGACCTGCGTCCGGCGAACGAGGGGGCCGCCCTGCTCGTCGCCGAGGTCGCCCGGCTCCGCCGCCGTGACCGACCCGGCGGCCCGGCCGAGGTGGTGCTCGTCGGGCACAGCTACGGCGCCGTCGTGGTCTCCCGGGCCATCGCCCTGGGTGCCGGTGCCCGCACCGCCGTGCTGCTCGGGCCGCCGGGGATCGGCGTCGACGACCCGCAGCGGGTGGTCGGCCGCCCGGGGGTGCGGGTCCTCTCGGCGACCGCCCGCGACGACCCGATCGCGGCGGTCCCGGCCCTGACCGGTGGTCGGTACGGAGCCGATCCGCGCCGACTGGTGGAGCAACTGCCCACCTCACTCCCCGGCCACGGCGACTACCTCCGTGACCCGGTGGTGCTCGCCGGTCTCGCCGATGTGGTCGGGGAGCCGGTACGGTCCACCCGTCGCCGCCCGTGACCTCGGGGTCGCCGGGCACCCCGACGAGG
>SXMI01000078.1 GCA_005777415.1 Actinomycetota bacterium
CATCTCCACACCCGTGCACGTCGTCTTCTGCGTCGCCTTCAACCCGACGATCTCGATCTCGTCACCGGTGTGGATCACACCCTGCTCCACCTTGCCGGTCACCACCGTCCCCCGACCCGTGATCGAGAACACATCCTCGATCGGCATCAAGAACGGCTTGTCCAGATCACGCTCCGGCTCCGGCACATAGGAGTCCACCGCCTCCATCAACGCCATCACCTGATCCTGCGCCGCCTCATCACCCTCCAGCGCCTTCAACGCCGACACCGGGATCACCGGACAGTCATCACCATCGAACTCGTAGTCGGAGAGGAGCTCACGCACCTCCATCTCCACCAACTCCAACAACTCCTCGTCATCGACCATGTCGACCTTGTTCAACGCCACCACGATCGCCGGCACACCCACCTGACGAGCCAACACCACATGCTCACGCGTCTGAGGCATCGGACCATCCGTCGCCGCCACCACCAGGATCGCCCCATCCACCTGGGCCGCACCCGTGAGCATGTTCTTGATGTAATCCGCGTGACCCGGCATGTCCACATGCGCGTAGTGACGATTCGCCGTCTCGTACTCCACATGCGACACATTGATCGTGATCCCACGCTCACGCTCCTCCGGAGCCTTGTCGATGTTCTCGAACTCCGTGAACGAGTTCCCCGGAACACGATCCGCCAACGTCTTCGTGATCGCCGCCGTCAACGTCGTCTTCCCATGGTCGATATGACCCATCGTCCCCACATTCACGTGAGGCTTGTTCCGCTCGAACTTCTCCTTCGACATGAGAAGCAACCTTTCCGATTGACTCGTGGCAGGGACTGCCGTGGGGTGGATCCGCAGCGATGGCGGCTGGATTGTGGGTAGCGGCGGTCGGACTCGAACCGACGACCCCTCGATTATGAGCCGAGTGCTCTCACCAACTGAGCTACGCCGCCGGTGACGATCACCGAGGTGACCGCGGCGAGCCCCCTGTCAGAATCGAACTGACGACCTTTTCCTTACCATGGAAACGCTCTGCCGACTGAGCTAAGGGGGCGTGCCGACGGAACTGCCGCCGGGCGAGCGCCAACCATAGCGATCCCGCCGAGGGACCGACAACCGCCGGCCAGGGGCGTCGCGTCGGCGGATGTCGTTCCCGACATCCTCAACCGAACCTCAAGGCGGCGGACCCGTCGGCCGATGGGGACCCGTGCGTTTCGAGCGACTCGTCCTGTCCGACGCCGGCAACCGCGTCGCGGTGGACCTGCACCCCGGGCTCAGCGTCCTGGCCGGCCTGGGGCACCTGGAACGCGACGGCGTCCTCAACGAGTTCGTCGGCGCGCTCGGCACCTCCCGATCAGGGGTCCACCTCGAGCTCCGGGCCGACGACGGCCACCGATTCGCCGTGTTCCGCCCCACCCACGGCCCCCACCGGGTCGTGGACGTCGACGCCCGGGCCGATGTGACGGCCGAGTTCACCGACGACCAGGGGGCCATCGACCTGCTGGCGCGGGCCGGCCTGGACGAACGCAGTGCCCGTCGGGCCGTGCGGATCTGCGACGAGGACCTGGCCGGTGCCACCGAGACGAGTCGGAGGATCCAGGCGCTGGCGGCCTGCGACCAAGCCGACCTCTGGCGGGCCGCCGACGAGGTCGTCGTCGCCACCCGACAACTCGAGCAGACCGCCGCAGCGGTCGGGAGCCGGGTCGAGGACGCCGAGGTGATCGCCACGATCGAGGAGCACCACGAACGCTTCGAGCGCACCCAGGCCGAGTCGGAGCAGGTCCGGCGCGTGACCTTCCTGACCGCCGGCATCGCAGCACTGTGCGCCGTTCCGCTGGTCGGGGTCGTCGGCGACATCGTCGTCCTGCCGCTGGCCCTCATCGCCGTGGCGGCGGTGGTCGCCTCCTTCGTCACCTGGCGCCGCTCCGAACGGGCCCGGGCCGATGAGGCCCAGGCGCTCGCCGTGGCCGGGGCCCAGAGCTACCTCGGGTTCCACCTCCAGCGGGTCAACACGCTGTTGGCCTCGGATCTGGGCCGACAGCGACTCCTCGCCGCGGCCCAGGTGCACCGGGACGCCCAGCGGCGCTGGAGCGAGATCGCCGGCGACGTGGGCACCGACTGGGCCCTCGAACGTCGGCCGACCATCGAGGCGGCCGCGGCCGCGGCCGCCCATGCGCAGAACTTCACCGGAGGCGGCGACCTCGACCAACGGGCGACCGAGGCCCTCGCCGGGCTGCTGGACCGGCTCCTCGGGCTCCGTGCGCTCGGCCCCGGGGGCGAGAGCTTCCCGGCGCTGCTGGACGAGCCGTTCGCAGCCATCGACGACGCACACCTCCCGATCCTGCTCGAGGCGCTGGTCGATGCCTCGGCGGGCCAGCAGGTGATCGTGCTCACCGACGACCCGCGCATCGCCGGATGGGCTCAGGCCGAGTCGGTCACGGGCGCCGTACGGGTCGTCGAGCTGGAACCGACCGTCGCCCTCGAGGACGCCTGAGACGACGGTCCGCTCCGCTCGCCCCGGCGCAGCGGTAGCGTCGCGACGTGCGCATCCGACCCGCCACGGTCGACGACGCCGCCGACCTGCTCCGCATCTACAACCACGAGGTCGAGCACTCCGTCGTCACCTTCGACCTGGTGCCCCGGACGCTCGCCGAGCAACGGGCGTGGATCGCCGACCGATCGGGGGCGCACGTCGTGATCGTCGCCGAGCAGGACGATCCCGACGGCCACCGGGTCGTCGGCTTCGCCGCACTCTCCCCCTACCGGGACCGACCCGCCTACGCCACCACCGCCGAGACCTCGATCTACGTCGATCTCGACGCCCGGGAGCAGGGGGTCGGTCGGACGCTGCTCGCCGAGCTGGTCACGACCGCCCGGGCCCACGGGTTCCACGCCCTGATCGCCCGGATCGTCGGAGGCCACGAGGCCTCCATCGCCCTCCACCAGTCGGCCGGGTTCGAGATCGTCGGCCAGGAGCGGGAGGTCGGACGGAAGTTCGGTCGCTGGCTCGACGTCACGCTGGCCGAACTGCTGCTCTGAGCGGCCCGGCGTCGATCACCCGGACGCGAACAGCACCCCTGCACTTGCAGGGGTCCGGACGCGAACAGCACCCCTGCACTTGCAGGGGTCCGGACGCGAACAGCACCCCTGCACTTGCAGGGG
>SXMI01000007.1 GCA_005777415.1 Actinomycetota bacterium
AGCCTGACCCCATGGGTCTGGACCAGCGCACCGACTACGACCGGGGCACGCTCGACGAGTCCACCGTGGCCTCGGAACCCGACGTGCAGCTGTCGGCCTGGCTCGCCGACGCCGAGCGACTCGACGTGCCCGAGTTCAACGCCATGGCGGTCACGACCGTCGACGAGAGCGGCCGGCCCCGCTCGCGCAACGTGCTGCTGCGCGGGGTCACTGACGGTGGGCTCCGCTTCTACACCAACCGCGACAGCGCGAAGGGCCGGGATCTGGCCGTTGACGACCGGGTGTGCATCCTCTTCAGCTGGCTCGGGATCCACCGGCAGGTCCGCATCCAGGGACGAGCCCGACCGATCGACGACGCCGCCAGCGACGAGTACTTCGCGTCCCGGCCACGATCGAGCCAGCTGGGCGCATGGGCGAGCGAGCAGTCGACGGTCCTCTCCGGCGGCCGGGACGATCTCACCGCCCGGCTCGAGGCGGTCACCGACCGGTACGAGGGCGGTCCGGTGCCCCGGCCCCCGTTCTGGGGTGGCTACTCGGTGACCCCGGACGAGTACGAGTTCTGGCAGGGTCGCCCCAGCCGACTGCACGACCGGATCCGCTACCTCCGCCGCGACGATGGTGCCGGGTGGGTCGTCGATCGGCTGGCCCCCTGAAGCCGTCGGGTCCGCCGACGGTTCCGTTCACAGCGGGGTCGGCCGGCCGTCCGCACCGGTGATCGTGCTGGTGAGCTGCAGGATGCGATCCCCGTCCGGGTGGTGGATGTGGACCCCCGAGACGACGGCGACGTCGCAGTCCTCCCAGACCCGGGTCGCTCGGATCGCCGTGCTGACCTCGTGATCGATCCGCCCGGCCAGGGTCACCGTGAGCTCGTCGATGTCCGAGTGGCCCCCGCCGGTGCACGACTGGATCTCCGACCAGAGCACCTGCATCTCGTGGTCGTCGAACGGGCACTCGCCATCGGCGTGCATGGCGTCGTTGACGGCCACCAGCGCCCCGCAGGTCGCCGACACCTGATCCTGTCCGACCCGGAGCGTGGCGCCGATCGAGCCGTCGGGAGCGACGCCGATGTGGGAGGTCCCGATCACCAGGGCGGCTCCGCGGCCTCCGTGCGCCGGGACGTGGGACAGCGCCGTCCGCCAGCCGGTGTGGCCGATGGCGGGGATGCCGCCCAGGCCTCCGACCGTGAAGGGGTGCCCCCACCGCACGTCCACCGCCCGGGCGAGCTCGGCGACCAGCTCGTCCCGGCAGGTCGAGAGGGCGACGAGGGTGTGCTCCGCTGAGATCCCGTGGCCTCCGAGTCGATCCAGGAGCGCATCGAGGTGCTCTTCGACCGGGACGGAGCCGTCCAGCAGTCGGCCGGCGGATGAGGTCGGTGACACGTCCGGACGGTAGCACCGGATCAGGCAGACAGGAAATCCATGTCCGCTTTTACTGGTCGTCGGCGGCCGCCCGGTCGCCCGACCCGCGCCGACGGGCCAGCAGCCCGCCGACAACTGCGGCGAGACCCACCAGCAGGGCGCTCCCGGCCGCCAGCCGCGCGGCGCCGACTCCCTCGATCCACGACTGGATGGACGACTGGAGGTCCCGGGTCCAGCTGACCAGGCCCGACGATCCCTCGCCGTTCAGCTCCTGCACCTCGACCCAGGCGTAGTAGGCGACGAAGATCCCGGCCAGCACCATGAGGACCCCGGAGATGACCTGGACGTGGGGGAGCACCCGGCGGAACGCCGTGACCACGCCGGTCCGGGCCAGTGCCACCGCCACCGTGAGCACTGCCAGTGCCGCCCCCATGCCGAGCGTGTAGACGACGAAGGTGACGAGCGTGCTCACCAGGTCGCCGTCGTTGAGCGTGGTCGAGACGATCGAGATGAACACTCCGATGGAGCAGCTCAGGGAGGCGACGGCATAGGTGACGCCGTAGAGGAACATGGACGAGAGCTCTCGACCCTCGGAGCTGAGCTGCAGCTTCGGCAGGCGGACGACGGGCTCGAATCCGCGGACGACCGCCACGCCGAGGACGACCAGGCCGACACCCACGGCCATCGTCACGTACGGCAGCCGTTCGGCGACGACGCTCGAGACGGATGACCAGACCAGGCCGACGATCCCGAAGACGGTCATGAAGCCGAGCGTCACGGCGAGGGAGACCCAGAGCGCCCTGGCGATGGGTGACCGTCGGGCCTCGACGTCGGTCGACTGGTCCAGGCCCAGGAAGTAGGTCAGGTATGCGGGGAGGAGCGCGAACCCGCAGGGGTTCACCGTGGTGATCATGCCGGCGGTGAACGCCAGGGCGAGGCGGGTGGAGTTCACCCGGCATCGACCCCGTTGCGTCGGAGCAGGTCGTCGAGGCCCGACTCGTCGAGTGCCCCGCCGACCATCTCGAGCACCGTGCCGTCAGCACCCAGCAGGACCGTCCGGGGGAGCGCCGTGCCGGCGAACGTGGCGAACAGCTCACCCCGGGGGTCGTCCGCGTTGCGGTAGGTGACACCGGTGCGTCGGAGCTGTTCAGCGGCACCCTCGGCGGTGTCGATCACGTCGATGCCCACCACCTGGAGTCGGTCCCCGGCCCGCTCCGAGACGGCCTGGAACAACGGCATCTCCTCGACGCAGGGCGCACAGGTCGAGGACCAGAAGTTCAACAGCACCGGGGTCCCGCGCAGCTCGCCGAGCTCCTGTCGACCTCCGTCGAGGTAGTCGAGTCGGACCGACGGCGCGGGTTCCCCGACGACGGCGGTCGGGGTCCCCTCCGGCACGGCCGGGACGACGGCGAGGTCCTCGAGGGCGTCCACGGGGTCGACCGAGGTGTCGCCGAGCTCGCGCAGGGCGATGAACGAGAACATGGCGGCCACGCAGAGGCCCACCAGGGCGGCGCCGACGAGCGTCCGGGTGCCGATCGGCTGCCGTGCGGGCCTCGATGGCCGCTCGCCGGAATCGCCCGGCTGGTCGTCGGCGTCCTGGTCGTGGGTCGGGAGGGTGCTCATCGAGGTCGGTGGTGGACTGCGGCTGTCCCGGCGCAACGGTCGCAGTGGCCGGTGACGGTGCCGATCCAGGTGGTGTTCCGAGGCTACGGCACCGGCACCGGCCGATCACGACGCGGGCGAGGTGGTCAGGTGTGCACCGGCTCGGTCCCGCACCGGGCGACGAGCCAGCGGTAGTCGTCCGGGAGGTCCACCTGTGGGAACACGTCCTCCGGCCGGGCCTGGCGGGGCGGACGGCCGCGCCGCCGCTTCTGGAGGACGATCCTGCCGTCCACGAACAGGTGCCCGCCCCAGACGCCGGCGGGTTCCCGGTTGGCCACGGCCGCATCGAGGCAGTCGCGCCGCACCGGGCAGGTCAGGCAGAGGCGCTTCGCCGCCGACACGTCGTCGAGCTCGTCGGAGTAGAACCCCACCGGCGTCAGGTCCCGGCACGCGGCCCGGTCCTGCCAGTCGCGGTCCCCGAGTTGCTCGGCGAGGAGCGCAGCGCCCCGGAGTGGGGTGGTGATGTCGTCGGTCGTGTCGTTCACGGTGGTCTCGTCTCGTCGTGGGCCCGGTGGGAGGTCGGGTCCGGTGTGCTCGGCGGTGTGCTCGGCGGTGTGGTCGGCGGGGCCGGGGATCCGCCCCGGAACGCAACAGAGCCGCCGGGACGGTGTCCCGACGGCTCTGGAGTGCGTTCCCGCTGCTCGGATCAGGTGCTGATCAGTGCGGTGTGCCTCCCCGTCGGGTGCTCCGGTGGCCCGGGTAGCGGCCGAACCGGTTGCCCTCGTGGGCCGTCGGCTTGGACGGCCACGAGGTCCCGGCGAACGCCGTCGCCGGGGCGGTGGCGCGACGCGCCACGGTCCGGGTCGACCGGGAGGTGGGGGAGCAGGTGGGTGCGTTCACGGTTCGTCGTTTCGGTCCGGGTGGACTCCGCCGAGCGAACCACGGGCCCGGGACGCCGTCAAGTGGTTTACCGGTCGTCGGCCATCGGACGCCGGCGGCCGCCCGCTCAGGTCGGGGCCGGCGCAGCACCCTCGGGGTCCGACGGGTCGGTGCGGAATACTGCGCTTCGCCAGTAGCGGAGCTCGTCGACCGACTCCCTGATGTCGTCCATGGCCCGGTGTGCCGTGGCCTTGCGGGGCAGGGCGTCCAACTCGGCGGGGTACCAGCGACGGGCGAGCTCCTTGATGGTCGACACGTCGATCGACCGGTAGTGGAGGAACTCCTCGATCTCGGGCAGGTACGCGGCCAGGAACCGGCGGTCCATGCCGATCGAGTTCCCGCACAGCGGCACCGTCCGCGGCTCGCTCACGTGTTCCCGGATGAAGGCGAGGGTCTGCGCACCGGCTTCCTCGAGCGTGATGGTCGAGGCGCGGATCTGCTCGAGCAACCCACTCGTGGTGTGCATCTTGAGCACGAACGGGTCCATGGCGGCGAGCGCGGCCTCGTCCGTGGCCACCACCAGGTCGGGGCCCTCGGCGACGACCTGCAGGTCGTCGTCGGTCACGAGCGTGGCGATCTCGACGATGCGGTCGGTCGTCGGGTCGAGCCCGGTCATCTCAAGGTCCATCCAGACGAGCACCGGAGCACCTTACGGTCCGAGTCCGGTCGCGCCCCCTACTTCGATGGTCCCGGATCTGCGGGCTGGGGTAGGAATGGTTATCATCCCTGCCACGAGCCCCTGGATGAACCGGATGACGAACCGCGTGACGAACCCCGCTGGGACCAGCCCCTCCAGCCGACCCGCCTCCGTGCGAACCACGATGCTCCGACTGCTGGTCGTCCCCCTGGCGTTGTCGGCCCTGGTCGCCGCCACAGGATGCGGGACCGACGACAGCGCATCGACGACGACCGCTGCCGAGTCGACGACCACGGTGGCCGAGTCGACGACCACGGTGGCCACGGCCGCACCGGCGGCGGCGCCCCCGTGCCCGGCCGAGGCGATCCAGGTGGTCGTGAGCGTCGACCAGTGGGGTGACATCGTCGAGCAGCTCGCCGGCGAGTGCGCCAAGGTCACCACGGTCATCTCCTCCTCCGCGATCGACCCGCACGACTACGAGCCGTCGCCGGCCGACATCGCCTCGCTCACCGACGCCGAGATCGTGGTGGTCAACGGATGTGACTACGACCACTGGGCCGAGGAGACCGCCGAGGGGCTCGACCCGAAGCCGGTGGTCGTGAACGCGTGTGAGGTCGTGGGCAAGACCGAGGGTGACAACCCCCACATCTGGTACGGACCGGACTTCGTGTTCCAGGTGGCCGCCGCGGTCACCAGCCAGCTCGAGACCGAGCTCTCGTCGGTGGGCACCTACTTCTCCGACCGGGCCGCCGCCTGGGACGCCAGCATGCAGGGCTACCGGGACGAGATCGCCGCGATCAAGGCCGAGTTCGCTGGCCGGACCTACGCGGCGACTGAGTCCGTGTTCGACTACATGGGTGACGCGTTGACCCTGGAGAACACCACGCCGGAGGGCTTTGCCAGGGCGGCAGCCAACGAGACGGACCCGTCACCGGGTGACATCCAGGCCTTCGACCAGCTCCTCACCTCGGGCGGAGCGAGCGTGCTCGTCTACAACGTCCAGACCGAGGGCTCCATCCCCGAGCAGGTCCGCGCGACGGCCGAGGGCGCGGGTGTCCCCGTGGTCGAGGTGACGGAGACGGTGGCGGAGGGCGCGACCTCGTTCGCCGAGTGGCAGGTCGCCCAGCTCGAGTCGCTGAACCAGGCGCTTAGCGGGGGACGGTGATCGAGTCTCCCGGGGTCGCTCCGTCGGACCCGGGACGGTCCGACGACCCCGGGCAGGCGCCTCCGGCGGTCCGGATGCGTGACGCCTCGGTGGCCTTCGGGGGTCGGTCCGTCTGGTCCCACGGCGACCTGGACATCCCGTCCGGTGGGCTGGTGTCCATCATCGGACCCAACGGCTCCGGCAAGACGTCGTTGCTGCGGTTGCTGCTCGGCATGATCCCCCCCGCCACCGGGACCGTCGAGGTGCTCGGTGCACCCGCCCGCCGGGGGAACCCCCGGATCGGCTACGTCCCCCAGCGCTTCGGCGACTCCGTGGGGGAGGCGATCACCGGCCGTGACCTGGTGCGACTCGGGCACTCCGGGAGTCGCTGGGGCCTGCGGAGGACCGAGGGTGTCGATGACGAGGTCGACGCCGCCCTCGCCGCGGTCGATGCC
>SXMI01000079.1 GCA_005777415.1 Actinomycetota bacterium
CGGCCGGCGACTACATCCGCAGGATGACCTGGCCCATCATCGAGGGCTCGTCCCTGCTCCACTGGCACATCCACCGGGGCAAGCGCTCGATCACCCTCGACCTCCGGACCGATGAGGCCCAGGAGATCTTCCGGGACCTGGTGCGCGGCGCCGACGCCGTCGTCGAGGCGATGCGACCGGGTGCGCTCGCCCGCCGCGGGCTCGGCTATGAGGACCTCCTCGAGGTCAACCCGGCCATCGTGTTCTGCACGATCTCGGGCTACGGGATGACCGGTCCCTACGCCAACCTGCCGAGCCACGGGATCGCCTACGACACCTGGGCCGGGCTGGTGAACGTGGCGCACAACGAGGACGGGTTCCCGTACCTGCCCGAACACGCGTCGGTCGGCATCCACGCCGGACCGTTGTTCGCCGCCTTCGGGGTGCTCGCCGGTGTGGTCAAGGCCCGGGCGACGGGTGTGGGCTCGTTCCTCGAGGTCGCCCAGTCCGACGCCTCGGCGGCCATGGACTGGCTCCGGTCCGAGACGTGGAAGGCCTACGAGCGTCCGGAGTCCGAGGTGACCGGCAACGCGTCCGACGACTACGAGCGTCGGGCACCGGGCACCGCCGGGATGGAGGAGGGCGTCCGCTACCAGGTGTACGAGTCCTCCGACGGCTACGTGTTGTTCATGGCCTCGGAGCAGGAGTTCTGGCGGAACTTCTGTGAGGGGGTCGGCCGGATGGACATGTTCGAGCGCTGGCCCGGGAGCACCTACGGCGACCACGCCCGCGGCAACACCGAGATGCGCCGGGAGCTCGCCGCGATCTTCGCCACGCGGACGACCCAGGAGTGGATCGAGTGGTCGGGCGAGGTCAACACGACGATCGCCCCGGTGAACACCCCCCGGACGCTGGCCGACGATCCGCAGTTCCTCGACCGGCTCGGGTTCATGCCGCACGAGACGCACGGGGCGGACATGATCCCGTACCCGGTCAAGTTCGTCGACGCCGAGCTGCCGGACCCCGGACCGGCGCCCACCGCCGGCCAGCACACCGACGAGGTGCTCGCCGAGGTGCTCGGCTACGACGCCGAGCGGATCGCCGAGCTGCGTGCCGCCGGTGCCCTCGGCTCCTCGGAACCGGCGTCGTGAGGTTCTGTCAGGCGCTGCTCGGAGCCGCCCCGAGGGACTGGCCGACGATCGCAGCGGCGGCGGAGGCCGCCGGGTTCGACTCGGTGGCGGTGTCGGACCACGTCGTCTACCCGAGTTACCTCAGCTCGAAGTACCCCTACACCCCGGACGGGACGCCGCTGTTCAGCCCCGACGAGGACTGGCCCGACCCGTGGGTCGCCATCGGCGCCATGTCGTCGGTGACCTCCACGCTCAGGTTCCTGACGAACGTCTACGTGCTCCCGCTCCGGAACCCCTTCGTGGTGGCCAAGGCCGTGGGCACGGCGGCGCACCTCTCGGACGGCCGGGTCGGCCTCGGGATCGGCGCGGGGTGGATGGCCGAGGAGTTCGAGCTGCTCGAGCAGCCCTTCGCCCGCCGTGGCGCCCGGATGGACGAGATGCTCGAGGTCCTGCGCGGGCTCTGGGCGGGCGGCATGGTCGAGCACCACGGCGAGTTCTACGACTTCGACCCCGTGGAGATGCGTCCGGCGCCCCCGGGTCCCGTCCCCGTGTACGTCGGCGGCCACTCGCCGGCGGCTTTCCGTCGGGCGGCCCGGCTCGGCGACGGGTGGCTCGGCGTGCACTACCCGGTCGACGAGCTCGTCGCCCACTGCCGGACGTTGCAGCAGGCCCGGGAGGACGCCGGCACCGCGGATCGCCCCTTCGAGATCATCGCGTCGCCGTTGGCGGCACCCGCAGGGGACCTGCTCGAGCAGCTGGCGGCGGAGGGTGTGACGACGATCCTGACCTCGGCGTGGATGGCCTCGGGGGTGAATGCGCCGGAGACCGCCCAGGCGATCGAGCTGGTCGGGGCCTTCGGGGAGCGGTTCGTCCGCTGAGCGGTTCCTCCGGCTCCCGGCGTGAGCGTGTTCCGACCGGCGGCGCGTCGGGCAACATGGTCGGGTGAGCGAGACCGAGGCGACAGGCACGGGCGTCGGGCCCGGGGGCGGCGGCTCGCCGCGCGATCTCGGCCCGATCGAAGGCCACGAGGTGCCCGGGACAGGCGGTCCGGTGGCGTCGACGGGTGTGGTCGTGCGTCGAGGTGTCGGCGGTGAGCTGCGTCAGGCCGCCCGTGACATCCGGGACGTGCAGCGGCGGGGCGAGGTGCCGAACTCCCGGCCGCTCCCGGACTGGGTGCGTCGCCTGGCCTGGCTGCTCGACGATGCGTTCGCCGTTCCGGGGACCGACGGCCGCCGGGTCGGGGTGGACGGGATGCTCACCTTCGTGCCGGTGGTCGGCGACCTGGCCGGTCTCGGTCTGTCGCTGGTGGTGGTGCTCGCCGGCGTGGGGGCCGGCGTGTCGCTCCCGACCACGCTGCGGATGCTCCTGAACGTCGGGTTCGAGTCACTCGTCGGACTGGTCCCCTTCGGCGGGGCGCTCGCCGACATGGTCTACAAGGCCAACAACCGCAACGTCCGGTTGATCGAGCAGGACCTGGCCGACCGTCGACGCACCCGCCGGTCGTCCGCGGCCGTCCTGGCGCTGACGGTCCTGGTGCTCGCCGTCGGCGCGGTGATGACCGTGCTCGTCATGGTGGCGGGCGTGGCGCTGCTGGTCTGGTTCCTGGCGTGGTTGATCGGATGAGCACCGCCGACCTGAGGGCCGTCGACGGGAGACGACCCGGCCGTCGCGGGCTCGCCACCCGGGCGCGTCTCCTGGAGGAGACCCGTGACCTGCTGGCGACCACCTCGTACCGGGATCTGAAGGTCGTCGACGTCGCCCGGGCCGCCGGGACCTCGCCGGCGACCTTCTACCAGTACTTCCCCGACGCCGAGACCGCGATCCTGGCGCTGGCCGACGAGCTGGTCGGCGAGAGCCGGGAGCGCCTGACCCGACCGGTGCGCGACGCCACCTGGTCGGGTCGATCGGCCTACGAGACCTGCGAGCGCATCGCCGGGACGTTCCTCGACTTCTGGGACGAGCACCGTCCGATCCTGGCGGTGATCGACCTGGCGGCGACCGAGGGAGATCTCCGGTTCCGGGAGCTGCGGGTCCGACTGCTGAGCTCGTTCACCGAGGCGACCGTCGCCGCGGTCCACTCCCAGCAGGAGGCCGGCCGCCTGCCGGACGACCTCGACCCGACCGCCACCGCCGCCGTGCTGGTCGCCATGCTGGCCCAGGTCTCGGGTCACCACTACGGGATCGAGCGGTACGGGACCACGACGGCCGAGATCCGCCGGGCCATGGCCCGGCTCCTGTACTCGGGCATCACGGGGCGTCGACCCCCCGGTTGACCCCGGCGCGTTCGGCACCTGCGGCCGAGCGGGCGTACAATCTGACGGTCCGTCAGATTTCGTCAGGGGAGTGGTCATGGACTTCGAGTTCTCGCCCGATCAGCAGGCCTTCGCCAAGGAGGTCCAGGCCTTCCTCGACGAGCACGACGACCCGGCCGTGTTCGACGTGACCCGGGAGAACATGGCGCAGATCGTCGACACTCCCGCCCGGCGGGCGTTCATGAAGGAACTCGGCCACAAGGGGTGGCTCGGGATCACCTGGCCCGAGGAGTACGGCGGCTCCGGCGGCGAGGGCGTCTACGAGTACATCCTCAACGAGGAGCTCGCCGGGCGTGGCGGGCCCCAGATCGGCAAAGGCGTCGGCATCATCGGCAAGACGCTGATCGCCCACGGGTCGGACTTCCTCAAGGAGACGTTCCTCCCGATGATCCTGGAGAACGACGTCGAGTTCGCCGTCGGCTACTCCGAACCGAACGCCGGGTCGGACGCTGCGTCCATGCGCCTGAAGGCCGAGCGCCACACGACCGAGGACGGCCGCACCGGTTGGCTGCTGAACGGCCAGAAGACCTGGACGACCTCGGCGCACTTCGCCGAGTGGTACTGGCTGGGCACCAGGACCGACCCCGACAACAAGCACATGGGGATCACCCTCATGCTCGTGCCGCTCGACCAGGAGGGCATCACGGTCAACGGGCTGTGGACGCTCGGCAACGACGAACGCACGAACGAGGTCTGGATCGACGACGTCTTCGTCCCGGACGAGTACGTCGTCGGCGAGGTCAACAAGGGGTTCGTCTACATCTCCCAGGCGCTCGACCTGGAGCGCTTCACGATGTTCACGTACAGCCCGATCAAGGAGCGCCTCGATCTGCTCACCGACCACGTCCGCAGCGCAGTCCGTGACGGCGAGCCGCTCCGTGACGACCCGGTCGTCCGGTCGCGCATGGCGAACCTCCACACCCAGGCCGAGGTGGCCCGGGTGATGGGGCTCAAGTTCGTCGCCGAGGCGGTCAAGGTCGAGCACGCGGCCAAGGCGGGCGAGGACTTCCAGCCGCCCACCGTCGTGGCCTCCGAGTACAAGCTGTTCGCCACGGAGTTCTCGAAGCGGCTGGCGGACGAGTCCATGGACATCTGCGGCCCGGGGTCACAGCTCCGTGTCGGCACCGAGGACGCCCCCATGGTCGGGCGGGCCGAGTCGACCTACCGCTACACCGTGATCGACACGATCGGCGGCGGCTCGTCCGAGATCCAGAAGAACATCATCGCCCGGCGTGGTCTGGGCCTGCCGAAGAACTTCTGAGCGGCGGAACGGGACCGGGACGATCCGATGGGTGACTGCGGCGCGCTCTGCGGGGCGAGGGTGCTCGACCTCGCCTCCGTGGGACCGGGGGCCCGCGCCTCGCGGATCCTGGCCGACTACGGCGCCGACGTCGTGAAGGTCGGTGCGGTGCCCCGCTCGGGCGCGGTGCAGATCGTCCCGCCCCACTACGCGTACTCGGGCAACCGGGGGATGCGCCGGGCGTCGTTCGACCTCAAGTCGGAGGACGGGCGCAGCGCCTTCCTGGCGCTCGCCGACCGGGCCGACGTGGTGGTCGAGTCGTTCCGTCCGGGTGTCGCCGCCCGACTGGGGATCGGCGCCGGCGACCTCCTGGCGCGCAACCCACGGCTCGTCTACTGCTCGACCTCCGGCTACGGCCAGCACGGGCCGCGGCGCTCCTGGGCGGGTCACGACCTCAACTACCTGGCGGTCGGAGGGTTCCTCGACTGCAGCGGCCGCCGGGAGGACGGACGGCCGGCCCTGCCCGGCGCGACGGTCGCCGACATCGCGGCCGGGGGCATGCAGGCGGCGATGTCCGTGGTTGCGGCGCTGCTGGAGCGGGAGCGGACCGGCACCGGTCAGCACCTCGACGTGTCGATTGCCGACGGCGTGCTCGCCATGATGAGCCTGTACGCCGACGAGTACCTGGCCACCGGGACCGAACCCGGTCCGGGTCACTACATCCTCACCGGGCGGTACGCCTGCTACGAGGTGTACGGGTGCTCGGACGGCCGGTACCTCACCGTCGGGGCGATCGAGCCGGCGTTCTGGGCCAACCTCTGTCGTGAGCTGGGCCTCGAGCAGTGGATCGAGTCGCAGCTCGACGACGAGGTGCAGGACCGGATCCGGGCCGATCTCACCGCCGCATTCGCGCAGCGCACCCGGGACGAATGGGTGGACCAGCTCGGCCCGGCGGACTGCTGCGTCGCCCCGGTGAACTCGATCGCCGAGGCCGTGGTCGACGACCAGTACGAGGCCCGTGGCGCAGTCGTGCCGGCCGTGCACCCGGTCGCCGGTGACTTCCGTCAGCTCGCTCCGATCTGGGCCGGTACGGAGCTCCCAGAACTGCCGGTGTCGGTGCCGGACGGCGGGGTGAGCGATGCCGTCGAGCTCCTGTCCGAGGCGGGCTGCGACCCGGATCAGGTGGCCGCATGGATCGACGGAGGGGTGGTGGCGTGAGCGACGGAGGAACCGGTGCGCCGGTCGACGTGCCCGAGGACGTGCTCGGGCTGATCGGCCGGCCGCAGTACCCGAGCACCGCCGGGTTCGATGTGGAGCGCAGCTACAGCTGGGACACGCTCGCAGCGACGCAGAACGGCAACCCCTTGTTCTGGGACGAGTCGGTGGGCGAGGAGCTCACCGGCGGTCCGATCGCCGTGCCCACCACGCTGTCGCTGTGGATGCGGCCCCACTACTGGGAGCCGGGTGCGGCCGGCGAGCAGGTCGCCCTCCAGGTCCACTTCGACATGAAGGCCCGCTTCGACCTGCCCGAGGCCGTGATGACCGACAACACGATCGTCTTCCACGAGCCGGTGCGACCTGGCGACCGGATCAGCCACCAGCAGGTGCTGCGTTCGGTGAGCGGCCCGAAGTCCACCAAGCTCGGCTCGGGTCGATTCTGGGTGATCGACATCGAGTACCACAACCAGCGCGGCGACCTGGTCGGCGTCGAGTCGTACACCGGCTTCGGCTACCGCCGCGACGATGCGGGGGCGGCGTCGTGACCGCTCCGGCACCCGTCGTCCTGTCCGGCGTCGCTGTCGGGGACCAGCTCCCGCCGTTGGAGGTGGCGGTGACCCCCACGACGGTCGTCCTGGGTGCGCTCGCGAGCCGCGACTGGCGGCCGATGCACCACGACTACCACTTCGCCACCGAGCGCAACGGTGTCGCCGACATCTTCCTGAACACACCGAACCAGGCCGCCTGGTTCGAGCGCTACCTCACCGACTGGACCGGTCCGCGCGGGCGCGTCGGCCGGATGACGTTCCGCATGCGCGACTCGGTCTTCCCCGGGGATGTCATGACCTTCACCGGGGCCGTGCGGTCCACCGAGGTGGACGGCGAGGGATGCGGCTGGGTCGAGGTCGACGTCGAGCTCCGCGCCGATCACGACACCCGGGGCGAGCGGCTGTGCTCGACCTGTACCGCCCGGATCGCCGTGCCGGTCGAGGCGACGGACAACCCGTGGGCCCGGACCGGGAACCGGTGGCGGCCGTGAGGCCCGCCCGACCGGGGACGAATCGACAGGACGCAGCCGGAGTGGCTGTGCGAACCCGACCAAGGAACAGGTGACGACATGTTGGATCTGGACTTCACCGAGGAACAGGAGATGCTGCGGGACATGGTCCGCGGCGTGTGCGCCCAGCACGCAGGAGGCGAGCTGCTCCGTGCGCTCGAGGACGATCCGGACGGCATCGCGCGCGACCTGTGGGCCCAGCTCGCCGAGTTGGGCCTCCTCGGCCTGACCCTGCCCGAGGAGCACGGCGGGGCCGGGTCGACCATGCTCGACGGGGTGATCCTCTACGAGGAGCTCGGCCGTTCCCTGGCGCCGGTCCCGCACCTCGAGAGTTGTGTGCTGTCCGCAGAGTCGCTCCTGTTGGCCGGGTCGGAGTCGCAGATCGCCGAGTGGCTCCCCGGGATCGCCGCCGGCACGTCCATCGTCGTGCCGGCATGGCTGGAGCCGGGCAACGGCTACTCCCCGGCGGGCGTCCAGTTGAGTGCCCGGACGGACGGCGACGAGGTCGTCCTGGACGGGACCAAGGCGCACGTCCGGTTCGCCCGGGCCGCCGACCAGTTGCTGGTGCTCGCCCGGGTGGGCGACGGTCCCACCGACGTGGACCTGTTCCTCGTCGCTCCCGATGCGCCCGGTGTCGAGTTGGACCAGCAGCACTCGCTCGCCGCCGACACCCAGTACCGGGTGCGCTTCGAGGGCGTCCGCATCCCGGCGTCGAGCCGCGTGGGTGACCCTGCCTCCGGGTGGGTGACCTGGTCCAAGGTGATGGAGCAGGCCATGGTCCTGGTGGCGGCGCAGGCGAACGGCGGGGCGGAGTATGCGCTCGAGATCACCAACCAGTACGCGAAGGACCGCGAGCAGTTCGACAAGCCGCTCGGTGCGTTCCAGGCGATCTCCCACTACCTGGCCGATGCCAGGACCAATGTCGACGGCTCCAAGCTCCTCACCTACGAGGCAGCCTGGGCCGAGTCGACGGGCCGGCCGCTCCGTCGGCTCGCTCCCATGGCCAAGTTGTTCGCGGGCAACACGTTCCGTGAGGTGACGGCCATGGCCCAGCAGGTGTTCGGCGGCGTCGGCTTCACGCTGGA